>CAJXNM010000005.1 GCA_913057135.1 uncultured Halieaceae bacterium | reverse complement strand
GTGAATGCCGCTAGCGGCGATCAGGTGACCGTGCTTGATATCTCCCTGGACAAAAACCGCGAGCCTCTGAAACGTTTATTGGCCGCAGGTGCCGATGTCTTTTATGCCGATCACCATTACGCGGGTGATATTCCCACAGCGGCTAACCTGAACGCACTCATTAACACTGCTCCTGAGGTCTGCACATCACTCTTGGTGAATGGTTATTTGAAAGGAGAGCGTGCTGAGTGGGCTGTGGTCGGGTGTTACGGGGATAACCTCGATGCGTCAGCGGAAAAACTAGCGGCTACATTGCCCGCGGGGGCAAACCTAACCCAGTGGCGGGAACTGGGTGTGCTGATCAATTATAACGGCTACGGTGCTGATGTGGCCGATTTGCATTTCACTCCCGAGGCGCTTTTTCAGCGGTTGTTGCCCCATGCGCACCCCGATGCCTGTTTGACGGATGACCCTGGACTGTTTGAAACCTTACAAAGCGCTTATGGGAATGATATGGCGCTGGCCGCTTCTGCGCCGCGGTTGGTGGAAAATGACGTGTTAGCGGTCATTCGATTGCCCGATAGCCCTTGGGCTCGTCGTGTTAGCGGTGTTTACGGCAACCATTTGGCCAATGAGGCTCCCCATCGCGCCCATGCGGTACTGACCGATATTTCCGATGGTTATTTGGTGAGTGTGCGGGCCCCGTTGAATAATCGACAGGGCGCTGACGAGGTCTGTCGACAGTTTGAGACTGGTGGTGGGCGAGCGGCTGCGGCCGGTATTAACCTATTACCCTTAGAGGAAGTCGATCGTCTCATCGACGCTCTCACCCGGCAGTATGCGTAACATGCCCCTGCATCGATAGCCGGGGCAGTATCTCGAGCTGTTACGGCCAGGGTCTGCTGTAGTCAGTAGCGCTCCGGTACGTAGAGTTCGTCGGGCAAGACCGCTCGATCGTACTCGGGGTTAAATTCCCGCTCCGGTAACGTGACCTTGTCGTAGGGCACTGGCTCATAGGGCACCTGCTCTAAAAAGTGCGACATCATGTTCAGCCTGGCTCTTCGCTTGTCGTTACCCTGGACAATGAACCAAGGTGCGTGCTCGGTGTGTGTGCGCCTGAACATGTCCTCTTTGGCTTTTGTGTAAGCCTCCCAGCGCACCCTTGATTGCAAATCCATGGGCGATAATTTCCATTGTTTTAGGGGGTCATGGATACGCATTAGAAAGCGCAGTTGTTGCTCTTCATCCGTAATTGAGAACCAGTATTTCATCAGTCGAATGCCTGATCCCACGAGCATTCGCTCAAATTCGGGTACATCGCGAAAAAATTGCTCTACCTGCTGTTCGCTTGCGAAGCCCATGACCCGCTCTACGCCGGCTCGGTTGTACCAAGAGCGATCGAACAGCACGATTTCACCCCCAGCGGGTAAGTGAGGCACATACCGTTGAAAATACCACTGTGATTGTTCCCGCTCGGTGGGCTTAGGCAGTGCAACCACCCGCACGACCCGCGGATTCAGTCGCTGAGCAATCCGTTTAATGGCTCCACCTTTGCCTGCCGAGTCGCGTCCTTCAAATACAACACATACCTTCTCGCCGGTGTGTGCTACCCATTCTTGCAGTTTGATCAGTTCCGCTTGTAGTTTGAGCAGGGATTCGATGTAAACCCGCCGATCGAGCAGTTCCGGATGATTTTTTTTGTAGATGCGGGCGACCTCTTTCGATAAAGCGGCCTCGGACATCTCTATTTCAAAGTCCTCATCGAGGGCTTCCTGTAGTTCTGCCCGCAGCCAATCATCCCTGAGTGAATCTATATCTGAGCCTGTCAACGGAGAATCTCCCTAACGTGATGCACCACAGTGTAGACACTGCTGCGGCGAGCACCAAATGGAATCAGCCGGGCCATCGTGATGTTTTTGTTCAGAATCGGGGGGTACGTCCACGTGTGAGAATCACGCTCAGTCAGCGGTTTTTAGTTATAGTGGCGGCACAATAACAGCCTTGCATGGAGGCCTCAGCGCGGTATGAAAGCTAATAGGATCCGTATAGGCGGCGCCACCGGATTTTGGGGTGAGGCAGACCTTGGGTTACCCCAGTTCCTTGCCGATGGCGACGTTGACTACGTGGTGTTCGATTATCTTGCTGAGATCACCCTCTCTATCATGGCCCGTGCACGGGCCGCCGATGCCAGTAAGGGATACGCCACCGATTGGGTTGACGTGGTCATGGTGCCCAATCTTTCCGAGCTTGCTCGACAGGGCATCAAAGTCATTAGCAATGCGGGTGGCATCAATCCAGAGCAGTGCGCAGAGCGTCTCAGGGCGGCGATTGCTGAGGCCGGTTTGACCCTAAAGGTGGCTGTCGTTGTGGGTGACGATGTTACTGGTCATTTGCCCCTACTAGAGCAGCAAGGTGTAAGGGATATGTTCAGTGGCGAAGCACTCCCTGAGCTTGAGTCGATCGCCAGCGCCAACGCTTACTTGGGGGCATTCCCCATTGCCGCTGCGCTGAGTGACGGCGCAGACATCGTTATCACCGGCCGCTGTGTCGATAGCGCAGTAACATTGGGCGCCTGTATACACGCTTTCGATTGGCGTTCAGATCAGCTCGATTTGCTGGCGACAGGGTCCCTTGCGGGCCACTTGATTGAGTGCGGTCCGCAAGTGTCAGGAGGTAATTACACCGATTGGGAGAGCGTGGCCGATTTGTTGCACAGAATTGGCTACCCTATCGCAGAGGTGGGTCAAGACGGCTCGGTAGTGATTACCAAAGCGCGTGATACCGGGGGCATCGTAACCGAGGGTACGGTCGGTGAGCAGCTGCTTTATGAGATTGGTGATCCCGCTCACTACGCCTTACCCGACGTCGTCTGTGATTTTACCCAGGTGAAGTTAGCGCAACTTGCGCCAGATCGCGTAGAGGTCACTGGCGCTATTGGTCGAGGTATTCCAGAACACTACAAAGTGAGCTTAACCTGGTTCGATGGTTGGCGTGCGGGCACTGTCATGTTTTACGCGGGTCGCCGTGCGGCCGATAAAGCCAGAATCTTTGCTGAACAAGGGCTCAAGCGCGCCCGCCAGAAATTGATCGATCGCGACCTGGAAGACTACCGTGAAGTCGAGATTGACGTCATTGGTGTCGAGTCTCATTGGGGTGCCGCCGCCCGCTATGTGCGTAGTCGTGAAGTGGCCGTTAAGGTGGCTTGTCACCACAGCAACAAGGCAGCTTGTGAGTGGTTGATGCGCGACTTAACCGGAATGGTCTTGGCGGCGCCAGCGGGGCTGTTCAGTTTCGCCGGCACCAGACCCAAGCCATCACCTGTGGTTCGACTATTCAGCCTCTTGATCCCTAAAGACGCGTTGACAGTGCGCGTCATCAATGATGGAAAGGAAATAGCCTGGCAGCCGGCCCCGCCAACCCCCTTATCACCCACCCCAATTATTGGCGAACCTCCGCTACCCTCAGAGGATCTTGATGAGTCAATGACCTCAGTGCCTCTGGAACAGTTGGCGTTTGCCCGGTCAGGTGACAAGGGCGACAAAGCTAACATTGGAGTCATGGCCCGTGATCCTGCGTTCCTACCGTGGATTGCCCGGACCCTCACTGCACAAGCTGTGGCCGAGCGCTTTAAGCACTTGATGACCAGCGACGATTACGATCGCTATTATTTGCCCGGTATCCACGGGTTCAATTTTGTCTTGCACAACGCCCTTGGCGGAGGTGGCGTCGCCAGTTTGAGGAGCGATCCCCAAGCAAAGTGCTTTGCCCAGTTGCTCTTGGATTTCCCCATAGAAATACCTTCACATTTAGTGGACCAGCATCATGCGTCACATTGTTAGTCGGGTCGTCATCGACAGCCCAAGCTATGGCGACAATCGCCAGTCCATGCTCGGTTTTGTCGACCAGTTGCGGGCCCTCGAGACACGGGCACAGCAGGCCTCCGATAAACGGCAAGCCACCTTCGAGGCCCGAGGTCAGCTGACACCGCGTCAGCGTTTGCAAGCCCTGTTAGACCCGGGTATGCCATTTTTACGGCTCCATTCCTTAGCCAATTTCTGTGTCGAAAACCCCAACAGGGATGAAAGTGTGCCCGGTGCTTCAATGCTGGTGGGAATCGGTTTCGTCTCGGGTGTGCGCTGCATGGTTTGGGTTGATGATTCGGGTATCGCGGCGGGGGCTGCGACCCGGGCGTCCACAGATGTAGCCCTATCCTTGCAGTCAATCTGTATGCGGCAGAAGTTACCTTTGGTGCACTGCGTCGAGAGTGCAGGGGCCAATTTACTGAATTATGAAGTCAAACTCTGGTCAACCTTTGGTGCCGTGTTCCGGAATCTTGCCCGCATGTCCGCTATGGGATTACCCACCTTTGTCGTTTTACATGGGGGCTCCACCGCTGGTGGCGCCTACATGCCTGGTATGTCCGACTACGTCATTGGCGTTCGACACAATGGGATGGCTGCCCTGGGCGGTGCCGCTCTAGTGAAAGCCGCGACTGGCGAGCAAGCCGACGAGCGCGAACTCGGTGGTACTGAAATGCACGCCAGTGTCTCAGGGGTTGTTGAGTATCTCGCTGAAGACGATGCCGATGGCATTATCAAAGCGAGGGATTTGTTGGCATCGTTGCAGTGGAATCGACGGGCCAGTCCGGTTTATCGGGAAAACTACGCCCCCCCTCGCTACCCAGCGGATGAGTTAGCCGGAGCCGTTCCCACTGATCCACGAATCCCCTATGACGTGCGCGAGGTCTTGGCGCGGGTTGTGGATGACTCTGCGATTGATGAGTTTAAAAGTCGCTATGGCGTGTCGACCGTGTGTGGTCACGCAAGCATCACAGGTATTGCCTGTGGTTTCATTGGTAACAATGGCCCTATCGATCCCGATGGGGCTTGCAAGGCGGCGCAATTTATTCAGCTGTGTGATCAGGCCAACTTGCCACTACTGTTTTTGAATAACACCACTGGCTACATGGTGGGGACCCGTTACGAGCAGGCTGGGATGATTAAACACGGCTCGAAGATGATTCAGGCGGTGAGTACCGCACGTATCCCCAAAATTAGTTTGTATCTGGGTGCCAGTTTTGGGGCGGGTAACTACGGAATGTGTGGCTGGGCCTATGAGCCAGATTTTCTGTTTGCCTGGCCCAATGCACGTACAGGTGTCATGGCTGGGCAAAGTGCCGCCGACACCATGACAGAAGTGGCCAGAGTAGCGGCACAGCGCAAAGGTCAGTCGGTGCCCGAAGAGCAGCTCGAGGCTCAGGCCACTCGTATTCGACAGCATTTTGATGCACAGGAAGACGCCTTTTATACCTCTGGGCAGGTACTTGATCACGGCATCATTGATCCGCGGGATACTCGCAAAGTATTGGCGTTTTGTTTGGAAACGGTGTTGGAAGGGCGGTCGCGGCAGTTGCAGCCCAATAGCTTTGCTGTGGCGAGGATGTAAGCATGGATCAGCTGCCCTTAACATCTGCCTTGGAAACCGAGTTAACCGACGGTTGGTTGTCGGTGTGGTTCAATCAGCCCGAGCGACGCAATCCGCTCACGGATGCCGTGGTATCTGACCTGCTTATGCTGTGCACCCATTTGAGCCAGCGTTCCGATATTCGGGGTGTGTCACTGCGTGGTCGAGGCGGTTATTTTTGTGCCGGCGGCGACCTACGTGAATTTCGCGCGATGGCAGATGCCCCCCGCGGGGACACCCTTGAGGCCAGCGCGCGCATCGGTCGTTTGCTGGCTGCGGTGGACGCCCTGCCCCAGGTGACATTGGCTGTTATTGAGGGCGCTGCTATGGCCGGTGGATTGGGCTTGGCATGTAGTTGCGATGTCACCGTGGGTACCGCTGATGCGGCCTTTGGTTTTTCTGAGACACGCATTGGTATCACCCCTGCACAAATAGCCCCTTATGTCGTCCGTAAAGCAGGCTATGCCAATGGTCGTCGTCTGATGCTCACGGGTGCTCGCTTCAAGGGTGCGGCTGCCGCCGAGCTGGGCTTACTCGATCTCTGTGTTGATCAGGTCGAAGCTCTGGAGGCGACGGTGCTGTCGATTAGGGCCGATGTGCTGAATTGTTCGCCGGTAGCGGTGGGTGCCTGCAAATCATTATTGCGCGCCTTGCCTGATCTAAAAGGGGATGCCCAGATTTTGGCTGCGGCCGAGAACTTCACGGATTGTTTACAGGGTCCCTCGGGTCGCGAAGGTGTCGCTGCCTTTTTGGAGAAGCGTTCTCCAGAGTGGGCAACAGGGAGCCACTGATGACCTCTATATCCACATTGCTCGTCGCTAACCGCGGTGAAATAGCTGTCCGGATCATGGGCACGGCGCGCCGCATGGGCATACGCACTGTAGCTGTCTATTCCGACGCAGACGCAGATGCCTTACACGTCAGAGAGGCCGATACCGCGGTGCACATTGGTGCCAGTGCGCCGGCCCAGTCTTATCTCAACATTGATGCGATTCTGCTGGCAGCCGAGACGGCGGGCGCCGATGCGATTCATCCGGGCTACGGTTTCCTCTCTGAAAACAAGGATTTTGCCGGTGCCTGCAGGGCCCGTGGTCTTATATTCATCGGACCAAACGAGCACGCGATCGATGTCATGGGTGATAAAGCCCGTGCCAAACAGGTCATGCTCGCCGCCGCCGTTCCCTGTCTGCCCGGTTATCAGGGGGATGACCAATCAGCGGAGCGACTTTTGCAGGAAGCGCAGCGCTTGGGCGCGCCGCTCATGGTGAAGGCTGCAGCCGGGGGCGGTGGCAGGGGAATGCGCCTTGTCACCGACATGGCTGATGTGGCGAAAGCCATACCCCTGGCACAGGGTGAGGCCCAAAATGCTTTCGGATCGAGCGATCTAATCCTAGAGCGAGCCCTGTTGAATCCGCGACATGTTGAGATTCAGGTATTTGCCGATCAACAAGGTAACACCGTCTACCTGGGTGAGCGCGACTGTTCGATACAGCGACGGCATCAAAAAGTGGTCGAGGAGTCGCCCTGTCCGGTGTTAACCCCTGAGCTTCGATCTGCCATGGGCAAGGCCGCCGTGGACGCCGCAACAGCGGTCGATTATGTCGGAGCAGGCACGGTTGAATTTCTTCTCGATACCGATGGTGCGTTTTACTTTCTTGAGATGAACACGCGACTACAGGTTGAACATCCCGTTACCGAGTTGGTGACGGGTTTAGATTTAGTCGAGTGGCAGCTACGTGTCGCCCAGGGAGAACCTCTACCTTTAACACAAGAATCTATCATCCTTCGGGGGCATGCCATCGAGGTGCGTTTATATGCGGAAAGTCCTGCCCAGGGATTCCTGCCCGCGACAGGTAAGCTAGAACGCTTTGATGTGCCCTCTCATGAATGCGTGCGCATTGACACGGGTGTGGAAACGGGCGATCGGATCTCACCGTTTTACGATGCGATGATGGCGAAGATCATTGGTTTCGGGGCGACCCGTGAGGATGCAAGACGCAGCCTGCAGCGTAGTCTCGAAGCGAGCACCGTGTTCGGCGTCGACAGCAATCGAGACTTTCTTATTGATGTGATGAGGCAGCCGTGTTTCGTCGCCGGTTTGGCAACGACGGCGTTTATCAAGGACATCTATCCCGAACAGGTGATCAAGCCACTCATTGATCTGCCTTTAGTGCTCGCTGCAGCGGCGTTGTTTTATCGGCATTACCAAAGGCAGTACCAGGGGCAGGCCCTATCAGTGAGTTCAGAACTACTTGATTGGTCTTCCACGGGTGTTTTGACCTCACGTATCTGCCTTGGTCACGAGCAGCCCTTTGCGCCGCTATTGGCAGAGCCTTTGCGGTCCCTCTGCGTTGATGACGCTTTACCCGTTAGGGTCAGCACAGCCTCTGACTCAAATCATTACCAGCTTGACCTTGGTGATAACTCCTACACGGTGGGTGTGATTGATGGCGGTGCTGAACAAGCTTTGATCGATATCAATGGATCGCGTCAGCAGGTTGGCTATCAGGTTTCAGCCGAGGGCGCTTTACACCTACGCACGGCGAATTTAACCACCCGCCTAGTGGATCGTGCGCGGCTTGCTGCATCGGCCGATGACGTCGCTACAGACGGTCATGTATCTGCACCCATGCACGGACAGTTAGTATCAGTCGATGTGGCCGTTGATCAAACCGTGCAACAAGGGCAGCGCTTGGGAGTGCTTGAGGCGATGAAAATGCAGCATGAAATTGTTGCACCGATTGGCGGCGTTGTGAGTGACGTCGGCCCATCGGCTGGGACACAGGTGGCAGCCGGTGAGTGGTTGATGACGATTACACCCGATGCGTCCAGTGAGTCAGGGGAGGAATAGGGACACTCGTGAGAGAGCGCACCGTTAAGCGCCCCCCTAGAAGAAACGGTTAATTTCGACGCGGTACTCATTATAGCCAGTCGGGCCATCGTCGCTCGCCCTAAGCAAGCGCAGGCGCGCCCAGAGACGCTCGCTGAGTCGCTGATCGATGTCGACATTGATGACGTCGCGGTCGATGAAACCTTTGCGCTCGTCTCTATCGAAACGGCTTAAGCGAATACTGAGCCGGGTACCGCGCCACGGCACAAGCCGGTCGAGATGGCCATGCAGTTGCAGCATCCAGCTGCTCTCATTAGCCGTCCAATTGTACTGACCCATAGGGCGAGTGTAGCCAGCGGTGGGAAAACCCCGCCAAGGGGCAACGATATCGGCCTGATCGGCCACCCGCGAGTAGCCAAGTCGGTAGTTGAGCCCGCTGGCGAGATGCTCAAATTCCACACGTGCTGCGACGAAAAAACTATCGAGGTTGTCTGGGTCGGTATAGCCCTTGGGTTGGTCATTGCTGACGTCTCGTCGTGCGGATGCGCCGCCAATCGATCCCGCCTGATTATCCTTTTGCAGCATAAATTTGAGCGCGGGCTTCCACCGCCAAGATGCCGATAGGGCCAAGTTCCCCTTGAACTCGAGCGCAGCTTGGTGAAATAAATCGGGGACTTGAAGATAATCTAAGCGGCCAGTGAATTCGCCAAGGTGTTGATCGATGCCCGCCATGACCAGTGCGTTGTCCACAGGGAGACCCGCAGCCTCAAGGCGCTGATAGCTTAGGCCATAGTGTGCAGCCGCATCATCTTGATTCAACCACGGATCTCCCGCGGCGTTATTGACGGTAATCAGATCGTGTCCTGTGGCGTGTCCCCGTGCTTTTGTTTGATTGAAATAAGCCGCGCGCAGACCTGTGTTAGCGTTTAAGTCATAGCGCATCGCAACACCATCAAAGGTATTCGGGATCATCTTGGTGTCGTTCGATGCGGTAAATGTCGACTCATAGAGTTGTCGGCCAAGGGTCATTGACAAGGCCGGACCCTGGTACTGGAGATTGGCCTGCCCCAACACTCCATAAGTACTTTCGCCGGTTCCTCGAGAGATGACATCGCGACCCGCTTTTAACAATCCATAGTCGTGTTCGTCCACCTGTAGATAGGGGTTGCTGGTTACGTAGGCACCGATATCGATCCCCCATCCACCTAATCGACCAGAGCGCAGTATGAGACTGCCGCCCAGCCCGCCTATCTGATGATTTTGCTGTTCGGTATCAGTCTCATGCCACCGCCAAAAAAAGGTATTGCTTCGCAGTCGGCCGATAATCTGGGTGGCACTCATGAGTTTGCCCCATGATGCGACGGATTGGGGCGGTTCGTGGTATGACACGGTCATATTGCTATTGAGTGTCAGTCCATCGTTGGCCCCCAGTGCCTGTGCACCGGTCGTCGAGAATCCGAGTAGGGCCGCTGTGAGACTACGAACCAGGTATCGGAGAATGTCTTTATTCCTTGGCTTGCGAGGCAATAAAGACAGATGGCAGTTACAGTAGGAGGGCATGATGGTACCAAGAGCTGTGGATAAGGTTCCGTCAGTTGATTACTGGGGCTGCCACGGGCAACCCCAATATAGTAATATAGATATTCCTTTAAGTGCTAAAGCTTTGCCGTGGGATCTATCGGAGACATTGATGATGATACGAAGTGAGCAGGTGCAACATGCTAGCGGTCTAAAAGGACTGTTGTGGACACTCCTGATAGCGTGTTCGGTGGTCGCAAGCGCTGGGCAGACGGCAACCCCCTCTGATACCCAAACCCGAGGTGGTGTGGTGTTTCATCTGGATACCGACGCTAATATGAATCGAGCACTGCGGCAGGTAGCACGTCAAGTGGACCACATGCCCAATGTGGAGGTACGGGTCGTATTGATTGCCAGTGGCGTGAATGCTGCTATCGAGGGTGCCGTGGATGCTAACGGCGGTTTGTATAGCGCTCAAATTGAGCAATTACTGGCGGCGGGGGTGCGGCTGTTTGCCTGTGAAACCACCATGCTGGCTTACAACATTAGCGATGACGACTTGGCGTTCGGTATTGAAACCGTACCCTCCGGTATTGTGGAACTCACCCGTTTGCAACTTGTCGACAGTTACGCGTATCAAAAGCTGTAGGTGCCACTGAATGCGTCATTTACTTCGTTTCTTTTGCTGCCTAACACTTATATCGGCTAGCGCTGGTGTATTTGCGGCAGATCCGGTCTTGGTTTACGTGTATCAGGATAGCTGTGGTGCCTGTCGTAAATTTGATGCAGAGGTGGGCTCGATCTACCCCAAAACCGGGGAGGGCCAAGCGATGCCCATTACCAAAGTAAGCCTCGATGATTGGCGCGCTGGCAAACACCCCTTTCAGGGTTGCAGTCGGTCTGCAGTGGTCGGAACGCCCACCTTTTTACTCATTCAAGACTGTACCGAGACCGACCGTATTACCGGTTACTCATCGGATGAACTGTTCTGGCTAGCGGTCGCACGGATGAAAAATTCGCTGCTCAGCCCATAAATCGGGGAGAGCCGTTAATTGACGAGTCTAGGTGGTGCCCGTGTATTGCTGGCACCACCTAGCTTGTGAGGACGCTACTGATTAACCGGTGATGCGGGGTCGAGTAGGTACGCCATCACATCTGCGATTTGTGTTTGTGTAAGCACACCGTTAGCGCCGAAACGCGGCATATTCGTGCACGGGAAGTAACTGTGGGGGCTGTAAATCACCTCGTATAAATAGTTACGTGTTGCTTCGGTGTTGCCCCGTAGTTTCCCGAAATTGACCAAGCTCGGGCCCAGTGTTCCGTAGGTCGGTTCATCCGGTGCCATTTGGTGGCAGGCGTAACAGTTACCGCCAGGATCCTGGTTGCTATGGTCGTCGACGTTGTGCCCGATTCGATAGCCGTAGCCCGACCTTGCGACGGCTTCCCCTGCTTCCCAGTCACCTAGGCTGATACCGTTTTCTGGTTTGATGGTGCTTGCACGACTCAGCGCAACGACCTCGCCGATAGCTTCCGCTGCAAGATTAGCGCGACCCGCAGAGCAGGTTTTTTGTAGTTGGTCTTGCGTCATACGATCTCTAGCGACACCACCCTCCTGGGTGGTCTCGTCCAGGTAGAAACCGTTCTCGTCAAAAATGAGTCGCTCTGCCAGGGCCTCTGGGGACATAGCGACGTACTCGGCGGCTTTTCCGGTCAAACCCGACTCTGATGCGGTTGAAGAGACCGGCATACTGTCATCGTCATTACTGGATGGCTTGCCACAGGCCGATAGCAGGGTGCATACAGCAACAGTGACCATAACGCCTTGGCTGATTGTTGTTTTCATGGCGTCTCCTTAGCGCTTCATGTCAGGGAGGATGGCGGGGGCGCCGCGGGCGGCGTCGGTCCAGTAGGACATCAGAGCAATAGCGGCATCGGAGCCTGCAACCACTTGCGCCTGACGCATTTGCCAGTAGCAGCCTCGCACCCGATGTGTACTGCTGCGGAGATTATCTTGCCCAACACGAAAGGCGGGCCACGAGATCGCTTTGGTCCATTCGCTGGCATTGCTAATGTTGGGTAGTACTGAGGCGCGAATACGTTTTCCAGTGTCGCTGTGGCATGTGGTGCAGGCGAAATCCATGGGTCCCGCGCGGCGTTTAAACATCACTTCACCGGCGTCTCGGAAGGCTTTTTCCAGAGGGTGGTCAAGGGGGGTGTTCCACGCATAGCCATTTGACTGGTTACTGATAAACGCCTGGAGTTTCATCATGTCAGAGCTCGAACCGTGACGTTCGGCTACTGCAGGATCGTCCGGTGAGAACCCTTGCAAGGTGGTCATACAATGAACCAGGCGCGATTCAAGATCCATCACCTGATTGGTGTCGGCGAAGTAGCGGGGTAGCTCTACGTAGGCACCTTCGATAACGCCCGGTCCCTTGCCAAAATCGCAGCCCTCTAAGGTCACATTATTGGGCCCGCGTTCGGTGTAGAACAAATCAGCGCCATCCTCGATGGTCCAGTAGGCGGGGCTATCCGCCATCATCATGAGATTTTGCTCGCTCTGGGTTAGGTAACTTGACCCCGTTTCATTAATTAAGGCCAGTAAAACCTCTTCAGGGCTCGATGCTGGTTCGGCCATCGTGCTCGGGCTCAGCAGACAAGCTGCTAAGCACCCGGCTAATGTGCTCAGTTGCCGAGTTAGCTTCATGGATTAGTCCTCCTGTGTGGTTCGTTATTGTTGGTGGTCTGTGGACGCTTAGGGCGCTGCTTTTGGCATCAGCTCTGGGGGCAAGTTTGCCCGGCGACCGGTTGCCTCGGGCGCATAGTTTGTTGCTAAGTAATCTAGAATGATCGGCTCATTCGGCCCAAGAGGCCATAGGTTTTGGGTTTTTTGCATCCATTGAATCATCGTAAGCCAACCCTCCCGATCGGCGCGGGTCTGGCTGATCAAGCGTGCGGAATGGCAAACGGTACAATTCGTCTTCACAGCATCCAGACCCGGTGCCACGATAAGTCCGGTATCGGGGTCAGTTGCCGCCGTTGTGGTCGCAGCCAAACTCCACAGCCATAGGATCAGTGTCGCTGATTTCATGCCACACGTACCGCTATGCGATGGCATGCATTATTCAGATAACCGCGAGGATTCCAGCCCGGCAGTAAGGTGGGTTGACCATTACCCGCACTGTCAGTTGCCCGAGCCCAAACCTCGTAATAGCCCGCTTTTGGGAACTTGACGGTGCCCTCAAAGCGCTGCCAAGCAAGGCGGTTCGGTGGCGGCTGAATACTTGCCGGTTGCCAGCTGGCACCGAAATCAATTGATAGCTCTACGCCAGCAACCGAGAGGTCCCCCGCCCAGGCGTGACCTCTTACGGTAAGTTGCGGATTCCCCTGAAGCACGAGTCCCGATTTCGGATAGGTGATCAGCGACTTTACCGGCATCGATTCGATGATACACATGGCTTCATCCGGCACATCTTCCCCTGGACCGACCGGGTTGCAAGGCACCCGGTAGGACTGCCCGGTCATTTTGGGGCCGTCGTGGATACGATCGCGCACGGCGATTCGGCGCAGCCATTTGCCCGACACCGACGCGGGCCAGCCGCCAATCGCTAGACGCAATGGAAATCCGTGCAGTACTGGAATGTCTTGGCCATTCATGGACCAGGCAATGAGGGTCTCATCTTCCAAGGCCTTTGCCATGGGCACACCGCGGCTTATTGGCAACTTAGTTGGGTCACCCGACAAGTGCTTGTCGGCACCGTAGTATCCAATGTAGACGGCTTCGTCGGTGACGCCCGCATCCTCTAGTACGTCACGCAATCGTACGCCGGTCCATTGTGCACAGGCTACGGCGCCGGTAGTCCACTGATTGCCTCGGGCCGGTGGAAAGAACTCCGCGCGACCGTTACCACCACACTCCATTACCAGCTGTGCGCTGTGGTGGGCGTAGCGTTTTTTTAAGGTGGCGATGTCAAGTTCCAGGGGTTTAGTGACCGCTTCGCCGTCAATTGTCAGCCGCCACGTATTGGCATTGAGGGATTCACTATGGGGTGTCAGCCCATTATTTCTGACGAAAAAACGCGACGCTGGTGTAACGTCATCGTCGAGTAGATGTGCTGGTGTTTCGGCGTTTAGAGGCTTGTCATTTAATACGATCAGGCCTTCTTTGCCGGGAATTTCAAAGGGATCATCGCTGGCTGCAAGGGCTGCTGGTACCAGACCCGCTGGCATAAAGTGAGCAAAGACCACCTCGCCACCGAGCAGTGACGCCATAGTGCCAAGCCCTTTCATGAACCCCCGACGACTCACGGGGTTGGTCTCACGACCAAACACCACTCTATCGGCCTCTATAGGGTTGGTGCGATACAGCTCGTGCAGTCCTATTTTTTTCATGGTGTTGGCTACTGCCCCCTTGCATACGCGCTGATTTGGAAACGACCTCAGCAGTGCTTGTAAAACCGGTATCTTGACCGCTATTATAACAACGGTTCTAAGTATAGAAGAAGTCGCTATATCACTTGGGCGGCTCGCTGAGATAGGTTTACCGTAAAAAAACAACAACCGTCGGGGGATAGCACGAATGCGTGACGACGCTGAATCGGCACAGGGGCACGTTCGGCCTGCGCCAGAATCCTTTCTCGATCCTGCTCTGGTCGCCGATATCTCTGCAAATGGCGTTAACCAGCAGCGTCGTGGTCTGTTAAAAAAAGCGTTGGCAGGTGCTGTGGCTGCCATGGGTAGCGCTGCTGCTGTTGCTAATAGCGATTCCAATATTGTCGACATACCCGAGTGGAGCAAGATTCTGGGTAAGCCGGTAGCTGCTAATCCGTACGGCCTTCCCTCCAAGTACGAAGCCAATATCATTCGCCGACAAAGCCCCGGACTCACCCAAACGGATCAGGCAAGTGTCGCGTTTACACCGCTCCAAAGTATGTTTGGGATGATCACACCCAGTGGTCTTCATTTCGAGCGGCACCACCAGGGCTGGGTCGATATCGACCCCCGTCGTCACCGTTTCATGATTAACGGTCTTGTCGATACGCCGATGGTGTTCACCATGGAAGATCTAATGCGCATGCCCAGTGTCTCGCGCATGCATTTTCTTGAATGCGGAGCCAATACGGCGCTTGAGTGGGGTAATTCCGCAGTGCCCACGGTCCAGTATACCCACGGTATGTTGTCCGGATCCGAGTGGACGGGTGTGCCGTTATCGTTGCTACTAGAGCGTGCGGGTTACAACAAAAAAGCCCGTTACATCCTGGCCGAAGGTGCGGATGGCTCGAGCATGACGCGCACCATCAATATGGAAAATGCCCTCGATGATGTGCTGGTCGCGTATGGCCAAAACGGCGAAATGCTACGCCCCGAGCAGGGCTATCCGTTGCGACTGGTCGTGCCCGGTGTGCAAGGGGTGTCTTGGGTCAAATGGTTACGTCGTATAGAAGTGGGTGATAAACCTTACGCTACCAAGGACGAAACCAGCCACTATGTCGATCTGATGCCCGATGGTATGCAGCGGCAGTACACGGCTATTCAAGAGGCGAAGTCTGTTATTACCAGTCCCTCTGGTGGGCAGAAGTTGATGAATAAGGGCTACTACTGCATAACCGGGTTAGCATGGAGTGGTCGCGGCACCGTGACGAAGGTAGAAGTGTCGACCGACGGAGGACGCAATTGGCGCGAAGCCCGACTGGAAGGTCCTGCGCTGCCTAAAATGCTCACACGCTTTAACGCTGACTGGGTCTGGCAGGGGGACGAAGCACTGCTTCAGAGCCGTGTTCACGACAGCACGGGTTACATTCAGCCCCAGCGCGCTGAACTTGTGGCGGTGCGCGGTACCCGCTCTATTTATCACAACAACGCGATTCAGACCTGGCGTGTTAATCAATCGGGGGAGGTCGACAATGTTCAGTTGGGTTAAAGCCGGCCTTGCCGCTCTCGCAATCGTTACACCGGCGGCTGTTGCGTCGGATTACACAAGTGCCATTGATGCCATTGGTCGTCCTGCCACCGCCGAGGAGGTGGCGGCCTGGGATATCGATGTGCGCCCAGATTTTCAGGGGCTACCCCCGGGCTCGGGCTCGGTTGAAGACGGCGAGGCGCTGTGGCTAGAGAAGTGCGCTGTCTGTCATGGTGATTTCGGTGATTCTAATGAAGTGTTTTCGCCGCTGGTTTTGGGCAACATCACGCCAGAGGATATAGAGTCGGGGCGTGTTGCCGCGCTTACCGATCCCGCCGTGGTGCGCACGACCCTGATGAAAGTCTCTACCTTGTCGACTATCTGGGATTACATCAACCGGGCTATGCCCTGGAATGCGCCCAAGTCACTTAGCACCGACGAGGTATACGCACTGGTCGCGTACTTGCTGAACTTGGGCTACATCGTGGACTACGATTTTGTGCTGTCCAATGACAATATTCAGGACGTGCAAGACATGATGCCCAACCGTTACGGTATGACCACCGAGCACGGTCTATGGTCCGTATCAGGATCACCCGATGTGGTGGGCAGTAACTGTGTTAGCGACTGCGATGTGGACGTGACGGTGACATCGTTCCTGCCCGATTACGCCATGAATGCCCACGGCAATCTGCGAGATCAGGTGCGTGATTACGGCCCGTTCCCGGGAATACAGACGGCACCCGAGACAGACCAGGATCAGGCGGGCATGCCCTCGGCCAGCGAAGCTCCAGAGCAGCTCCTCATGGCCAATGGCTGCACCGGTTGTCACCAGCTCGAAGGTCAATTGGTGGGGCCGGGCTTTGCCGATATTCAGGGCAAATATGGCCCTGATAAGGTGGAATATCTTAAAGGTAAGATCCGTAACGGCGGTGCGGGCGTTTGGGGCAGTATGGCCATGCCGCCTATGGCTGCTATCGACGACGCAGCACTTCAGACCATCGCGGAATGGCTAGCAGTCGGCAATTGAATCAACGTAGTGAGGAAAAAAACATGAGTTACAGCTTAGAGCAATCGGGCATTGCCCGGCGCAGCTTTCTTCGGGTGGGGGCAGTATTGGCCGCTACGGCCCTGATACCAGCGAAATTGTGGGCTGCCATTGCGCGCCCGGAAGGGGCTTTTAAAGCCACTGCACTTGATGCCACCTTCGCAGAGTTGGGCGGCACACCCGAGCCCCACGATGGCATTATTTTCACGACCCCCGACATCGCTGAAAACGGCGCTGTTGTGCCGGTTGAGGTATCGATAGATGAGAGCAAGCTTCCCGGTGTAACCAAGCTCTACGTCATGGTCGAGAAAAATCCTAATCCAATGACTGCCATGTTTATGATTCCCGCGGGCACCAAACCCTTCGTGGAGACACGGGTAAAAGTTGCTCAAACCTGCAATCTCTATGCGGTAGCGGAAGCTAATGGCAAGTTGTATATGGCATCAAAAGAAACCAAGGTCACCCTTGGTGGTTGCGGCGGTTAAGGAGAACTGAACATGGCAGGTCGTATTCGTATTCGTGCGCAAGTTAAGGGTGATAGCACTGAAGTCAAGGCTCTGATGCGCCATCCTATGGAAACTGGACAACGTAAAGATGCCGCAGGTAACCCTATCCCTGCACATTTCATTGAAGAGGTGATGGTCACCCACAACGGCAATACCGTCATGCACGGTTATTGGGGCGCCGCGGTAAGCGCCAACCCGTTTTTGGGGGTTCGCTTCGAAGGCGGTGCTGCCGGTGATGAGATCGTCGTCACCTGGCGTGACAACAAAGGCGAAACCGGCGAAGGCAAAACAAAAATTAAATAGGCAACCGCTAACCCTGTAACGCCCGGGTGTTGCGTCATCTGCAACGCCTTGGGCCGCACTGAGCACTGCTAGGAGTTGTGCATGGATCGTCGTGAGTTCAATAAGATGTTGGCACTGGGTCTGGCTGCAGGGCTGGCGGTTCCGACGTTGAATCGCAGGAGCTGGGCTCAGGGTGACGCTTATGACGTGCCTCGGTTTGGCAATGTGCACTTGTTGCACATGACCGATGCGCACGCCCAACTGCAGCCCATTTATTACCGCGAGCCACAGGTCAATATTGGTGTTCATGCTGCGAAGAATCGTGCGCCCCATTTAGTGGGTGACGCGCTACTTGAGGCCTACGGACTATCGGCTGGTACCCGTGACGCTCACGCATTTACCTATCTTGATTATGTCGCCGCTGCCGAGCGCTTTGGCAAGGTTGGGGGCTTTGCCCATTTATCGACACTCGTCCAACGGGTTCGAGCCAATCGGCCCGGTGCGCTCCTGCTCGACGGTGGTGATCTGTGGCAGGGATCAGCCACATCGCTCTGGACTAAAGGACAAGATATGGTCGATGCCAGCAAGCTGCTGGGCATCGATGTGATGACGGGACATTGGGAATTCACCCTCGGTAGCGACCGTGTACAGGACATTATCGAGAATGATCTCGATGGCCATATCGACTTTGTGGCCCACAACGTCAAAGACTTCGATTTTGGTGACCCCGTATTTGCTAGCCATACCCTAAAAGAGATGAATGGTGTGCCCGTTGCCATTATCGGCCAGGCATTTCCGTATACCCCCATCGCCAATCCCTCTCATTTTGTGTCGGGCTGGACATTCGGTATTCAGGAGCGAGAGCTTCAAGAGAAAATTGATGAAGTTAGGGCTGCGGGCGCACAGGTAGTTGTGTTGCTGTCCCACAACGGTGCCGACACCGATATTAAACTAGCGTCTAGGGTAACGGGTTTAGACGCCATCATGGGCGGTCATACCCACGATGCTATTCCTACCGCGGTCCAGGTCAAAAACCCTGGCGGTATGACTCTGGTCACCAATGCGGGCTCGAATGGCAAGTTCCTGGGCGTGCTTGATTTTGACGTGCGCAACGGCAAGGTGAAGGACTGGTCCTATCGGCTACTGCCCGTGTTCTCGGAACTACTGCCTGCTGACCCCGAGATGACCGCTCTCATTGAAAAAATACGCGCGCCTTATGAGCGTCAGTTAAGTGAGGTATTAGCCACGACCGATGGCTTGCTCTACCGGCGCGGTAATTTCAATGGCAGCTTTGATCAGCTTATTTGTGACGCGCTGATTGACGAACTGGAGGCCGACGTATCCCTGTCTCCTGGCTTCCGCTGGGGGCCGTCACTGCTGCCGGGGGATAACATCACATTTGAAGATTTAATGTCTCAGGTGGCTATTACCTATCCCTCGGTCACGCTTACCGAGATGAAAGGGGACTTCCTGAAGGTGGTACTGGAGGATGTGGCTGATAATTTATTCAATGCCGACCCCTACTACCAGCAAGGTGGCGATATGGTGCGCGTGGGTGGCCTCGATTACAGCATTGCACCCCTTGCGGCGTCAGGTCAGCGAATTGGTGACATGCGGCTAAACAACACGGCTATTGATCCCAATAAAACCTACAAGGTAGCAGGCTGGGCGTCGATGCAGCAGGTTGATGGAGAGCCCATCTGGGATGTGGTAGCTCGCTGGCTACGAAGCAAAAAGCACATTGACGCCGTCGACGTGAAGCAGCCGGTCGTCAAAGGCCTGGAAGGTAATCAAGGTTTTGTGATTTAACGCGGCAGGCGATTGCCTGCCGCCGGTTATCGGCACCTTTCCCCAGACGTCGATGCGGTTATCTGAAGTGCTTACAGGCTTAACAACGGTTGTTCCGATAAGGATTGATGACGTTGTGGGTGCAGTGCACCGGTTTCCAACTGAAGCGTTTCGTTAATACCGGGGGCTTGATAATTCACATAGGAGTGAGCGCCGGGCTCTATGTCGAGCAATACACTGCTTGTAAAAACGGGTGTTTGCTCAGGTAGTGGCGTTAACCACTCTTGAAAGACATATAAAAAATCGTCATCAATCTCAGCACCCAGTGTGCTTAGCGTGGCGCGGCCGCTTTGGCTGCTGACGCTAAAATTGGCTTCGACATAGAGTGCCAATAGTGCCAATCCTTCCATGGACTCCACACTTGCTTCCGTCTCCATAGTCTCGAGCACACGCAGGGCATCGGACAGGTGTATTCGGTGAATAATTTCAAAGCCATTACCCGCCCAAGCGACTTCCGTCCACATGCCATGACCCCGGTGGGCGCTAACATCAAGTGCTACCAGCAGACCCATGACGAGTCCCAGTAATAATCGGTGACCATTCCCCAGTATCGATGGGCGCCGCATACTCATTGGTCATCGACCTGTTCAAGAGGCAAGTTCTCAGCCGGCTGATCCGCCGCGTCTTGCTTGGCTTTGAGTTCAACCAGCAAATCAGCCATTAAGTTGCGGGTCTTCCGTTTAGATTTGTAAACCTGCAGGCGAGAGCTATGAATGCTCGGGGGGAATCGGTTGTTACTGTAGTCGGTGTCGGCTGTTTGGTGCTGTTTGTCGATCTCGATATACGCTATGGGTTTGTCTTCGATTAGCCGGTAAGTGACCTGTTCAGCATTTTTGCGCCAGATTTCGGCGGGTAATTCCAGCGCTCGATCAGAGCCGTCCTGGTAGTGGATATTCATCAGGATCGGCGAGGGTACGCCGCCCACATTCTCGAAATCTAGGAAGTAAAACAGCGCGTTCTCTTCTATGGCTCGATCGAAAACCCGTTGCTCCCAGCTGTCCAGCTTGCCATAGGCCTTTGCTGCCTCATTTCGATCTTTATTGGTTACGGTGAATCGGTCGTTGTTGCTGTAGAGGTCTTGCAGGGTTTCAATCCGACTTTCACGGGGCACGATACCCGCTGCGCGATTACGCTCTATGCTAATCGGAGCGGGTTTATCTCGAGCGGCTTCCTCCCGGTCTAACGGGTAGTCAATATCGGGGTCATTGGTTTTCAGGCGATAGGCGCGCACGTCCGTTATCGCGATATCGACGTGATCGGTACCGTAGAACCAGGCGCGCCAAAACCAGTCGAGGTCGACCCCGGAGGCATCTTCCATGGTTCTGAAAAAATCCGCCGGCGTCGGTCGCTTGAACTTCCAGCGTTGGGCGTACTCACGAAACGCAAAGTCGAATAGCTCTCGGCCCATCACAGTCTCGCGCAATACAGTAAGGGCTGCGGCAGGCTTGACGTAAGCGTTCGGGCCAAACTGCAAGATGGAGTCTGACTGGGTCATCACGGGTACTTGATTGGTCGACGTCATGTACGCGGGGATGTAGTCGAGAATATTGGTTTCATCTCTGAAGGCAGGGTAGTCCTCCTCCCACTCAAGCTCGGCAACATACTCCAGAAAGGTGTTAATGCCTTCATCCATCCATGTCCACTGTCGCTCGTCAGAATTGACGACCATGGGGAAATAAATATGGCCCACCTCGTGAATAATGACCCCAATCAAGCCATATTTGATTCGTCGTGAGTAGGCGCGCTGTTCACTAGCGCGGGACTTCGCCGAGGTCGGGTCATCATCCGCATCCGGTTGGTCCGGGCGATAGCCGTTGAAGGTAATCATCGGGTATTCCATACCGCCCGATTCCCAGGTGTTGACCGATTGAGCGACGGGATAGGGATAGTCGAAAGAGAAGCGACTATAGACATCCATGGTATGGACTACCGCATGGGTCGAATAGCTAGACCAAACCGGCTCCGCTTCATTGGGATAAAACGACATTGCAAGTACCCGCTCATGCTTGGCGCCGGGTTGCTCGTGGATCATGGCATCCCAGATGTACTTGCTTGAGCTCGACCAGGCGAAATCGCGCACGTTATCTGCTTTGAAGTGCCAGGTTTTGGCGCCTTTGGCTGTGGTGGCTTCGTTCGCCTTGGCCTCTTCCGGGGTCACGATAAACACGGGCTGCTCGGGATTGGCGCTTGCCAGACGTTCTCGCTGGGTGCGACTTAGCACCTCTTTCGGATTGTGTAACTCACCTGTGGCGGACACGATGTGGTTGTCGGGTACGGTAAGACGCACATCGTAGTCACCAAACTCAAGGGTGAACTCACCGCGTCCTAAAAAGGCTTTATTGGTCCAGCCCTCGTAATCGGTGTAAGCGGCAAGTCTTGGAAACCATTGGGCTAAGAAGAAGAGCTGGGTGTTGTTATCGTCAAAATGTTCATAGCCACCCCGACTGCCGATGGCCACTTCCTCGACAATATTGAAGCGCCACTGCACGTTGAAGGTGACACTGTTACCGGATGCTAGTGGGGTCGGTAAGTCGAGACGCACGAGGGTATCGACGACAGTGGCTGTAAGGGGTTTACCTCGGCTGTCAGTAAACAGGACCTCCTGGTAGCCGTACTCGGTATCGGCCATTGATTGGTGGTCACGCAGGGTGCCGTAGCTCACCTGATCCTCGATGACTGTGCGCGATCGGCGATCGAGAGAGTCAGGCCGGAAACGATTTTGATCCAGTTGTAGCCATAAATAACGCAAGGTGTCTGGCGAGTTATTGCGATAGCTAATGGTGGCTTTGGCGCTGATACTGCGGTTGGCTTCATCAAGCGTGGCGTCGATGCGGTAGTCGGCTTGTTGCTGCCAGTAGTCCACGCCGGGCGCTCCCGATGCGGTCCGATAGCTGTTGGGGGTGGGGAGCTCTTGGCCTAGTTGTGCGAAGGCGCGAGCACCTGAACCCGCTTCATCGGCCGCCGCGGTTGGGTTGAGGCCAAATGTGGTGATGACAGCGACGAGGGCGGCCATCGCTGCGACAACGTTGCGAAGTTGTGAATACATAGCAGACAAATAAGGCAAAAAAAAGGGGGCGTAGCATAGCACGATCGACGGTTTACCCCATGCATCCAGTGAACCCCATCGATGCAGAGCTGTTAAAGGGCGGGTGTTGAAACGATGGTGCCCAGTGTTGGCCGGTGTTAGCTTGCTCTTGGCGCGATATGTCGATCTGATCCTTGTACGTCAACGTGGCAAATGCGGCCTTTGAGCACGGTGGTTGTATTTTGAGATGACTGCGTTGCTTATAGCTATGACGTCAATCTTTTGGGGCACGTGATATGAAGCTAGCGGTAGTGATGGTCATCTTATTGCGAGGCCCCATGACATCAGTCGGGTAGGCCCTCGGGGGAGAGCATCAACCACAATCGGGCGTACCAAAAGTAGCTACCCGGCTCATCGGTGCTCGGTGCGGTGCAGTTCACCTTATTGCGTCCGATTGAAAAAGAGGGTAACTCAACTGTAGCCCAGCCGTCCTTTAACTCGGTGGCAAGCGCCTCGCCCTTTGACGAAAAACAGGCAATTTGATGGGCGTTGAACTTTCCCTCCCCCCATTTGAAGCGCCATCGAGACGGCGCTTCTGCGTTCGCAGGGATCACCACCGCATTGGGGGTTTCGGTGATAACGGGCAGCGGCTTTGTTGTTAGCGCCCTTTCTAGTCGCTGCTGATCGCCCTGACCCTGGTAGAGGGGGAATCTTGGGATTCGGGTTTGAGGGACATTGACGTCTACCGCCCCCGACTGTTGAGCTAAACCGTACAGCTTTCGCTCTTTTAGGAGTGCCTCGGTTGCTGCGCTGAACTCACCATAGGGGTAGGCAAAGGCATCGATGACAGAATCCCCGAGTTTTGCCCGTAATTGCGCCATGTTGGTGTCGATTTCATCACTGCGCGAGGCCTCTTGCGACGGGCTGTGAGTTATCGCCAACAGTTCCAGGTGGGGGTGGTTGACCGAGTGCCCGCCGAAGCTGACCAAAGGGTCAAGCGCCATGTCCCGTAGTGCCGACCAGCTAAGAAACGAGCTAGCACCTGTGTCGACAACCCCACTTGCCACGAAGACGGTGAATGGCATCTTCCGCTGCCGCAACATGGGGTAGGCAACTTCACCGACCGATCGATAAGCGTCATCGAAAGTAATCGCCACTGGCTTACGGGGGAGCGGCCTGCTGTTGTAGATGCCGTCCAATAAGTGCTCGAGTGGTAGCACAGAGTAGCCGTCAGCAAGGAGATGATCGAGATGGGCACTAAACTGAGCAGGACTTACCCGTGTGCTATCGGGTCCGTTATCGGCTACCCGATGATAAAGCAGTATGACCCCATGGGGTGCCGTTCTTATCGTTGAAACAGTCGTTGTAACAGTCGTTGAAACAGGCGCCGACAGGGAGCTTTCATGCTCACCGGCCAGGGTCATCAGTGGCCAGAGCCAGCATCCCAGCGTCGCTAACAATCGTCGACGCAGCCCTTGATGATTTCCCACGGATATCGTCATCCGCGCTTGGGCACTAGCGATTCATTGCGTCGAATCATGGTCGCCACTTCTTCTACGTAAACTTCACCGCGTTCTGAGTAGCCAAGTAGTCCGGGTGTAAGCAGGGTTGCCGTCACTGGCCGATTTGCTTGCCGAGCTTGAGCGCGTAACTCCCTTAAATGAACATAGCGCGGATGGGTGTTGAGATTGTTCATGTAGCGACGGACTGATTCGGATACGGAGTCAAATTTAGCCACCTCGTGCTTCATGCCGTCGGGGCGCCGCTTGGGAATAACGCCACAGCCGGGTTGGTAGCACCACTGACCAAACAAATTATTATAATCGACCGCGAAGCGCGAGCGTCCCCAGCCAGACTCAATAGCTGCCTGGGCAAGGGCGAGTTGTACTGGGACAATATCAACACGCAGCCAGAGCTCGTCCACGGCATTAGCCGTTTGCGCAACATCATCGAGCTCGTAGGTGGTGGCTAAGTCCTTGAGTCGCCGCTTGGCCAGCCAGCCTAGTTCATCCCCCGACGCTAGTGTGTCTCGCCAACCCTTAACGAGCGCTCTCTGCTCCTCGATGATGCTGTTCTGTTGGCGCGCAATAGGTGTCAGATAATCGTAAAAAGTTTGTTTCATTAGGTTGACGTCATCGATGGCCGCTAGATCCGGCATCGGCTCTATTTTTTGCGAGCAGCCCACCAGGGTGAGTAAGTAAATACTCAGCAATAATGCTACGCCTGGTGCAGTCTGGCGGTGCTGCCGTTGTCTACTTACATTTGTCATCACTAATGTTTCCCTGGTTTTTTAACAACGCTCAAAGGTGTGTGTTCACGACAACGCGGCCTCGAACTTGACCCGCCAGAATTTTGGGTGCAAGCGATAGAACCTCGCTTAAGCCCACTTCGGTCATCATGGTGTGCAATAGCGCGAAGTTTAGTTCACTGGCAAGTTGCTCCCAAGCTCGCTCTCTTAGGGTGACGGGGGCCATTACTGAGTCAATACCTTGCAATCTTACACCCCGAAGAATAAAGGGCATGACGGTCGCTTGTAAGCCGGCACCACCGGCAAGACCGCAGGCGGCGACAACGCCGCGATAGCGGGTTTGGGCCAGTACCTTGGTGAGCATGGTTGAGCCAACCGTATCGACCGCAGCGGCCCAGGTTTCGGTCTCTAGGGGCTTAGCTTTGTCGGTCATCTCTCGACGTGACAAGAAACGACTGGCTCCCAGTTGTTGTAGGTAATCGTGTGTATCCGCACGCCCGGTGACGGCGGTGACCTCATAGCCGCGGCCTGCTAACAAAGCGACGGCTACGCTGCCAACGCCGCCGGCGGCACCTGTGACCACGACGGGACCATCCTCGGGACGAATACCTCCCTCCTCAATGGCCATAACACACAGCATGGCGGTTAACCCCGCGGTCCCCAAGCCCATGGCATCCCGTGCATCGAGGGCTGCGGGCAGTCGCACGAGCCAATCCGCATGGGTTCGTTGCCGTTGAGTAAAGCCGCCCCAGTAGCGCTCGCCGACAGACCACCCCGTGAGGATAACCGGGTCGCCGGGTAGAAATTTCTCTGAATCCGATGCCAGAACCGACCCCACTAAATCGATGCCAGGCACCATGGGGTAGCTGCGAATAATATTGCCTTTGCCCGTCAGGGCCATGCCATCTTTATAGTTGAGGGACGAGTAATCGACCTTGACGATGACATCACCCGGTGGCAAGTCATCATTATCAAGTTCTTCGATCTCGGCGTTAATGGTATCGGCCTCTTGGCGCAGTACCAGGGCATTGAAGGTGTCCCCCATTGCTCGTTTACGCTGGCTTTTTGTAGTGACGGGTTGTACCGATGCGGCCAGGGTAACCGCCGCTGGCACGGCCAGTGCATCGAGGGCAATGCAGCCTTCACTCGTGACCGCTAGGGGATTAACATCGAACTCACTCAACAGGTCGCCCACCGCTGTCGCGAGGGATGAGAGTGCCATGATGGCTTCGACCACCCCGTTGCGATCAAGCACAGGCCTTCCTCTGGCACCGTCCAGTATGGGCTTGATGGCAAGTTGATCCACCATCTCTTCCGCGGCAACCCTATTGACCGGTGCCAGACAGAGACGCCGGTCTTTATAGATCTCAATAAACACCCCGCCACCGGCGACCATGATGACGGGACCAAACTGCTGATCAACGACAATGCCCAATGCCAGCTCTAGTTGGATGGGTACCATTTTCGCAATCAGTACATCCGGGCCCAGCCGGGTGTCGAGATCTTGGTAAATGGCATCCAGAGCCATTTGATCGGCGACGTTAACGTGAACACCACCGACATCGGATTTATGCAAAATGCCTGGCATGGCTGTTTTAATGACCACAGGGTAACCGATGGTCGCCGCAACGGTCTGAGCTTCGTTCAGACTGCTTGCACAGCCGTAAGGGGCCGTTGGAATGCCGAAATCCGTCAGCATGTCTAGGCCTTCGGCTTCGGTGAGCATCTCGGCACGGGCTAACCGATTGCGCCATTTTAGGGTGACTGCGGGGTCAGGTGTTGGCGGTTGCTCTGCCTTTGGTCTGTTGATGAAGTCCCGATAATTCATGGCGTGTTTGACGGCTTTTAGTCCCGTCAGTGTGCCGTCGAGCACGGGTACCCCGGCATCGGTGGTACGGGTCGCTAAATCTTGCGAATCGGTGCCAATGTGATTGGTCAGCATGGCGACGGGTTTCTGAGTACGTCTTGCTACCCGTCGGCAAATGCGCGCAAACGACTCATGCAGATAGAAGCCTGAGGTCAAATCAGCGACGAATACCCCCATTGCCGTATCGGGATCATCCATCAGCGCTTGCCAGCAGTTTTCGAAAATAGCTTGATAGTTACGGCCGGTGCCCCAAGCGTCCAGTGGGTTGATAGGCTCAAGGCCATGATCCAAGTTCTCTTTCAGTACCTCCACCGTGTCGTCACCGATGCGTGCCATCGGTACACCGACGTCATGGGCCAGATCAACCAGTAGCTCGCGCTCACCCCCCGAGTCAAAGATGGACGCCAGACCACCTTGCGCGGGTAGTCGTCCACTTGATAGCAGTAAAGCGGTGCTTGCCAGCTCGTCAAGGGATTGCACGGAGATAACGCCGTAGCGCTCAAACAGGGCTTGATACGCGGCGTTATCACCTGCGATGGCGCCCGAGTGGCTCTTGGCAAGTTGTGCCCCTTCGGGGGTGCGCCCAGCCTTCAAAATAATCACGGGTATTTGTTGCTTAACAGCCCGCTGCAGGGCGGCTATGAACGCCTCTGGGTCTCGCACGGCCTCGAGAAAAATAGCAATGACCGTTGTCGTCGGCTGATGCAGGGCATAGTCCATGTAGTCAGCAACTGTGGTCACCAGCTCGTGCCCTGGGGATACCGCGAGATTAAATCGCAGCTTTTGGTCGTTCCAAAGAAGCGCAGTGAGTACCGACCCCGACTGGGCGATAAGCGTGACACCACCCTCTTTTAATTCGTAGGGTTTATGGAAAGGGAAGGCGCGCACCGCGTGGTCCATGTTGTAGAACCCCATACAGTTACCGCCCACGATTGGCAGATTGGCTTCCCGCGCCATATCGGCAATGCGTTGGCGCAGCGTCTTGCCGCCAGCTTCCACCTGTAATAGCGCGCTGCCAAAGATAACGAGGCCACCGGCGCCAATGTCGATGGCTTCGCGCACCTGTTCCTCAAGCTGTTGATTACTGACCCCAAGCACCACCAAGTCGGGTGTGTCGGGGAGATCGAGCAAGCTGCGGTAGCAGGGCAGACCCTCCACTTCCTCGTACAGTGGATTGACCGGGTAGATGGCGCCTTTGAACTTGGATAATTGCAGCTCAAGCACCATGTCGTTGCCGGCGACATTGGGCTTTGTTGTGGCGCCGACGAGGGCAACGGAAGTCGGTGCAAGTAGGCGTGATAGGCGATGATTAACTTCGGCCATGATTGTGACGTCCTTGGGGGATGTCGGGCCGAGTATAGGAGTGCCTTTTGTTACACCGCAATCGATAGGTCGTCGACGAGCAGCTTTATGTTGGCATTAATCGACAATGGGCAAACGCTTCGGGAGCGGTAGTGCTCTGCCCCCGAGTGAGTGGGTTTGATGTCTTGGCATTGATGTGGTGTTTAGGGCTGCAGAAGATCGATTGCCATCGCCGTCATGGCTGCGACACCCGTGCCAATCGCCTTGTCAGGATCGGGGGCAAAGAAGGGCGAGTGCAGTGAGGGCAGTGACATATCGCCCGCTTGATAGGCCTGCCATTTAGCCTCGGGGACGACTCCGACACGGATCATAAAGCTTGGGATATTGTCTTCGGTGCGACCATAGCGTGCGAAATCTTCGCCCCCCATCTCCTTGCTGACTTCAACGACATTGTCATCGCCAATGGTCTCGCGCATTACCGCGACACCCCTAGCCACGAGATCCGGGTCATTCCAGAGCGCGGGGGTGTACTCATCCTTGACTGTGACCACCGGTGCCAAGTCTGAACCGAATCCCAGTGCCTCGGCATTGTTGAGTGCAATACGTTCAATACCCTGCAATAACGTGTTGCGGGTGGCGTCAGAATAGGAGCGTACGGTCAGTTGTAGCTTGGCCTGATCTGGGATGATGTTGTGTTTGGTCCCAGCATGGATGGAGCCCACCGTTACGACCCCGGGCTCGACCGGATGAATGTCTCGGGACACCAGGGTTTGTAAATCCATAATGATGGCCGCTGCCAATACAATCGGATCCTTCGCATTATGGGGATAGGCACCATGGCCACCAATGCCTTTGATCGTAATATCGACGGAGTCGACATTGGCCATCATCCAGCCAGGCACATAGCCGATTTGCCCAGCCGGTAAATTGGCCAAGGTGTGCAGCGATAGGTTGTAGTCTGGTTTGGCAAAGCGTTCAAAGAGGCCCTCGCTCAACATGGCGCGGGCCCCTGCCCCTCGCTCCTCGGCCGGCTGTGCAATGACCATTAAGGTACCAGACCACTCGTTGCGCCTCTCCGCCAGTGCCAGTGCGGTTTCCGTGCCCACCGTCATGTGAACATCGTGGCCACAGGCGTGCATGACGCTGACTTCCTGCCCGGTTTGCTCTATGGCTCGGGCGGTGCTGGCGTAACTTAAGCCGGTTTGCTCTTCCACCGGCAGGCCATCGGTATCCATGCGTAACATAACAGTTGTGCCGTCACCGTTCCTTAGCAGCCCCACGACACCAAAGCCCCCGACGTTTTCAGTAACGTCAAAGCCCGCTTTGCGCCAGGTTTCCGCCAGTAGCGCTGCAGTCTTTTGTTCTTGGAAAGACAGCTCTGGGTTGGCATGTAGATGTTTGTAGAATGCCAGTCGATCAAAATCAGTACTGTGAGCATCGGCGGCAAAAATCCAGCCGATGAGAGCAACTTGGATCAAACGCACTGACATGGTGATGACTCCTTGGTGGTGTTGCGTCAGTCTACCAAGACTGCTCTCGGCAGTGCAGTCGGCGTTAGACCGTGATCCAGCTCTGGAGCGGATCTGTCGCTTCGGAAGACCTGTACGTCTAACCAGCAGCACACTAGCATCCCTGAATGTACTAGTCTGACCACAGATTGAATTCGGCGGCTGAGACTGTCCCGGTAAAGCGATCTTAATGTGAGCCCTGACGACAAAGAGCATTGGTAAGGCATTTATGAAAAAAGTTCGTGACGGCTTGGACCTCTGGCACTATGAATTTTGTCGATCGTTATTGGTGCGACTACTGGCGCGCAAACCCAGTCATGCCCAACAGCGGGTTCAATCGCGACACTTGTTGGCACTGCTTGCCAGCGAGTATCAACTGTCGGAAGCTCGCCTTGGTGCCGTCGTTGACCTGCTGTCAGTAACCCGTAGTACGTCAGGTATCAGTTTTTTGCGCAGCGAAGATGGTCGACCCACAGAGCTGGCCGTCAATTACGGTGGCATAGAGCAGTATGAGCAGGGTGGTGAATTTGCTGAATACGCTAGTTATGCGGCCGATCCGGTTATTGGTAGCCGTTGGGCACAAAACCCTGAAGAGGCACTCATGCTGACCTTAGCTCACGAGCTGGCGCACTACGTGGTGGCATTGATGCCAGGTGCTGGGCAGCATCAGCCCCACGGGGATATGTTTAAGCGGGTATACCGATTAATTCGGGGCTGCGCTTTGAACCCCATGCTCGACGAATTTGCGCAAGACGAAAGGCAGCGCGCCGCAGCGCGTCTCGAGAATCGACTGTTAAAAAAAATCACCGCGCTACGGAAGTTATCAAGCGACACGACTTCAAATGAGCATGAAGCAGAGCGTGCTCTGATTCAGTTACAAGCGCTTATGGCCAAGCATGGTCTCGATGACAACGTCGGCATGGGCTCGCCAAAACTCCACGTCGTGGAGCGTACTGTGCCGGTCTTCAAGCGTGACAACTACAAGCCCATCTTGCATGTAGCCTGGGCGATCAGCCAATTTTGTGGTGTTGAATCGGTTGTGCATCGTCAGCCATTGCAAGCGAGAACCGCTCACGGTATTGACCGCAGTTTCAGTTGTAGCTCGGAATATGTGTCCTATTTCGGAGCCGCTGCTGATGTGGCAATGGCGGTCTACACCAGTGAACTGATTTATCAGGCACTGTTTGGGGCCTGTGATACCTACCAGTCATCGGAAACCTACCGGCGGGAGCGCTTGGCTGGGCACCACCATCGCGCGTTGGTGTCTGCGTTTCGGCGAGCCTTTGTTGATCGTATCAATGCACGACTACGCAAGGCGCGGCAAACGGTGGAAGCCGAGTGGGCGGAATCTGTCGCGAATGGGCGGGCTTTGATGGCCAAAAAAGACGCCGAGTTGACGACTCTTTTTAAGCGCCGCTATCCAAAGCTAAGTGCTGGCCGGGCACTCAATAGTGTGTCGGGAGGCGTCAGCAGTGCACTCGATGCAGGCCAAGACGCGGCTAACCGTGTCAATTTGAATCGCCCTACCGAGCGGGACATCAGGCTTGCGTTACCCCGGAAATAGATCGTGCACACAGCACCAGCAGCCCACTGAGCACTACTTCAGCGACGATGGCCGCTGACGCGAAATCGGCCCCATGGACTGCCCAGGCCAGGGTTCTGAACACGGCGGTTAATCCCAGAAACAGCGCTGCAGAGTACAGCTGCGCTGGGGCTCGCTGCCAAGCGCCGACAAGGCATAGCACGCCAATACCTGTGAAGAATGCGGTCAGGTCGCCCAGCTGTGTACTGCGTCCAGCGCCTTCAAGCAGGGGCATACCTAAGCTTGCTGCAGCACCAGCGGGGTTAACAATCCAATTGACGCTAGCGAGTAAAGCCAGTGCGCCGATAACACCGGCGCCGATACGAGATAGGTTTTGCATTGTCGATTAACCACGGTTGTTGATTATTTTGACGAGAGCGTAGCAGCCCTGTGTCACTGCTGCCAGCGCCGATTGTGCAGCTATCTCGGTTGAAAGCGGCAACAAAGGGCTCGAGTAGCTGATCGAATCCCAGTGTTTGCAGCAGTTCCTGTATTAGCCTAGCCGTGTCGCAGTAACTCTGCAGCGCTGGCGCGTCCCTTCGCTGAATAGCCAGCTCCCTCGAGCATTCCAATGCAATACCCGCTTGCAGGAAGGCCTCGCCATATCGTCTCTGCCGCTGCGCCTGTAGCGCCGCCTTCAAAGCCGCGCGAAATTCAGTCTGCGCACTATCGATGTTGTTGCTGATGAGCTGTTTTTCTTGTTCAGTCAGAAATTGAAGTCGCATAACTACCTCAAATGATAATCATTCTCATTTAAGGTAGTGTTTAGGCGTAGCTATGTCAAGTGGTAGCAGTGACTGGGGTCGAAATGAACACATTGTGCTTAGGCTTAATGAACAGTGCTGTGGCGGTGGCAATGGCTTCACCCTGACAATGCATCTCGGCGAGTACTTCGGTTTTGCGCTCGTCGATAGGTTTGACCGAGGCTTGCAAATCTAAGGGCTTATTCAGCGGTGTGGGACGCAGATAATTCACGCTGAGATTAGCAGTCATGCCCGGGGCGCCCGAGCGCATGTGTGCCATACCCATAAAATGATCGAAGATGGCCGCTACCCAGCCCCCGTGGGCATGCATGGGAGGCCCTTCATAGGACCAATTGAAACTGACACGGCCTTTGATGGTGTCTCCGTCTATCCAATGCTCAAGCCCCGGAGCCATGGGATGACTGGCACCACCGACACAGAGTATTTCATGGTTGGCCATGGCAAAACTGCCGTGGGCCTTGCCGTATTCAATAACGCCAAGCAGCGCTCGGTACTCCCTTGTGCGGGTGGCCATTGAAAGCGCTTCTGCGGCAAATGCTTTGGCTGCTTCAGGTGGCAGGTCGCTGACGGTGGTGGCCTCGATCAGTTCGCGCATGGCTGCCGCCAGTTCACGTCGCGCCAGCCAATACTCGGAGTTGGTGTTGTCGATGTCTTCGGTTAGGAAGGGGGACGAGAAGTCGAAATCGTTCAAAACAGTGTGTCCTATAAACGCAGAAAGCAGCTTAATGTGATCAGCTAGACAAGGAATGCCGCCAGGCTACGATTTCACTGCAGAGGGTCTCTGGCACTTCGAGGGCAGAAAAATGACCGCCAGAAGCGATCTTGTCGTTGAAGTATATCAAGTTAGTGAAACGCTTTGCCGCCCAGCGTCGACTGGTGCGAAAGATCTCTTGGGGAAACAGTGAAATGCCCACGGGTAGCTCAATAGGGCGCAAATCAGGCTCTCGGAAGCTTTCCCAATACAGCCGCGCAGAACTGGCTCCGCTGTTGGTTAACCAATAGAGAGTGACCGTATCGAGCAGCTCATCACGGTCGACAGCGTTTTCCGGATGGCGAATGGCGTTTTGCTCGCAATCGCACCATTGGGCGTATTTCTCGACGATCCACGCGAGCTGACCCACCGGCGAGTCAGCCAGGCCGTAGCCCAAGGTCTGGGGGCGAGTGCTTTGCTGTTTGGCGTAACCCGAATCCCACTGCTCATAGAAATTAAAGACTTCCATGGCCCGTACTTCTTCCGGTAGCGGGCTGGACAGGGTGTCGGGATCAGGCGCTACCACCGGCAATGTGATGTGAATACCCTGACAGGGCGTGTGTGGGGCGAGAGCGATGGCTTGACTGACCATAGCACCCCAGTCACCCCCGTGGGCTAAAAATGTGTCGTAGCCAAGACGCTGCATGAGTTCAATCCACATGTCGGCAATGACCCCGACGGAGGTACCGGGTCGACGGGGTTTACCCGAGAAACCGTAACCAGGTAGTGAGGGCACAACGATATGAAAGGCGTCCTCGGGCTTACCGCCGAATACGGTGGGATTACTGAGTCGATCGATAAGGTGACGAAATTCGAGAATCGAGCCCGGCCAGCCGTGGGTCAGCAGCAGTGCAGGTGCTTGGGTATGGGGTGAGCGCTGGTGAATAAAGTGAATGTCGGTGCCTTGAATACAGGTCTTGTAGTTGGGCCAGCGATTCAATGCTGTGCTCAGGCGCGTGGGATCATAATCATCTCGCCAATAACGACTGAGCTCTTGTACGTAGTTAAGGGGTATCCCCTGTTGCCAGTCATCGACGGTTTCTTCATCGGGAAAGCGTGTCTGGGAAAGTCTTCGATGCAGGTCATCAATGGCAGCTTCATCAATGCAGGGGTGAAAAACGTGCAGTGTCGAATCACTGTCTAGTTCGCGAGTCATTGGATCTGTCCTCCTGCCAGTTGGTGGGCGCTGCGGATAAAATGATCAATCTCGTCGTCGGCCGTGTTAAAGCTTGTGACCAAACGCACCATGTTCTCGGTAGCCGGCCAGTCGTAAAACTCGAACCCCCGCTGGCGCAGCTGTTGAATCAGGGTCGCGGGCATAATCGCGAATATTTCGTTGGCTTCCACCGGCCACGGCAGAGTAACGCCCTTTACTGTGCTCAAGCCCCGGGCGAGCCGAGCTGCCATGGCGTTGGCATGCCGAGCATTCTTCAGCCATAAGTCGTTGTGAAAAAAGGCGTCAATCTGCGCGGCCAGGAAGCGGTGCTTTGACCACAGGTGGCCACTGCGTTTGCGACGGTAGGCGAAATCCTCGGTGAAGCGAGTGTTAAAAAAGATCACCATTTCGGCGGCAATTGCACCATTTTTTGTGGCACCAAAAGTGAGTACATCGACGCCCGATTGCCACGTTAGTGCTGCAGGGCTGGCCCCGGTGCTCACCAGTGCATTGCTGAATCGCGCGCCATCTACATGCAATGCCATGTGATGATCCTTTGCGAGGTCTCCGTAGCATGCCAGTTCATTGGGGGTAAACACCGTGCCGCACTCGGTAGCGTTGGTGAGGCTGATGACCGCGGGCTTAACATTGTGGATGCCATGGGTCTGAGCGGAGCTAATGGCCCTGTTAAGGTCTTCAATGTCCGGTTTCCCCTCGGCGCCACTGATCGGTATTTGCCGTGCACCGGCGGTGAAGAACTCGGGCGCCGTATTTTCATCGTTAATGACGTGGGCGCCGTTGTGGCAATAGATGCCACCCCAAGGTGGGCACAAAGCACTTAGGGCTAGCGCGTTGGCTGCGGTACCCGTGGTTACCAAAAAGGTGATGCACTCGCGTTCGAACAGGGCATTAATACGTTCCTCGACACGTTGTGTGAGCGCATCATTGCCGTAACCCGATACCGCGCCTGTATTGGCACGGATGAGGGCGTCGAGGATATCGGGGTGGGCCCCCGCCTGGTTGTCCGAACCAAAATGAATGGTATCGTCCGACGAGACAGTATCGACGCGGGTCATTGGGTGCACCTTGGGTATGAGTCAAGCGTAGAGTGTCGCCCTTTGTCGCTTGGGTTGCCAACAAAATGCCACCGCTGTCAGTGTAAAGCGGTTGTGGTGATTTCCCTTCGAAGAGTTGAGGTGACTGTGAAATACCTGATAGCTGTACTTGGCATGATTGCGCTCCATGCTCAAGCGGCAGAGATAACCACACCCTGCCATGTCGATACGATTACCAGTGCGGTTGAATGTGGCTCGGTGTCTGTGCCCCTCGATTACAGCGACCCAAAAGACGGTGAAAACATTGAGATAGGGTTTGTTGTGCTGCCGTCCTTCAACCCCTCGAGTGGCCGTAATCCCCTGTTTTTTCTTGCGGGGGGTCCCGGGCAAGCTGCCAGCTCGATCGCCGGTCTGGTTGCAGATATGTTTTCTGATGTTCGCAGTCACCGCGATATCGTCTTGATCGATCAGCGAGGCACTGGCCGGTCAGGGGCCTTGGCGTGTGATATCGACCTGGGCGATGACTTGGCGCCTAATTATGATCTGTTCGATAAAGCCTTACTGGCAGATTGTGCCGCCCAGCTGCCCGAGGGGATTGCGCACTTCACTACCGCTAATGCGGTGAGGGATTTTGAGCAGGTACGTCTGTTGCTCGGTGCCGATAAGGTGGATATTTACGGGGGCAGTTACGGGTCCCGGGCGGCATTCGCCTATTTGGCGCTAGCGGGCCAGTCTGTCGATTTAGTGGTGCTAGACGGTATAGCGCCGCCGTCAATCCCCATCGGTTTGTTTGGTGCAAGTGCAGCCGCTTCATTCAGTAGGGCCATTGATAAGTGCGAGGCTATAGCGACCTGCGCTGCAGCATTCCCCAACTTGCGCGCTGACTTTAAAACGGTCATGGCGCGTCTCAATGAGCGCCCTATCGAGACATCAATACCTCACCCGACCACTGGCGAGGACACACAGCTTCGCCTATGGCCGGGGCAATTTATTGGGCTGCTGCGCTTATCGCTCTATGCGCCTGACTCGACATCACTGATGCCGCTCTTGGTGTCCGAGACCGCCGCAGGGAATTATCGGCCTATTGCAGCCTTGGCTGTGAATGTAGGAGATGTGGAAACCATTAACTGGCTACTGAACCTGACCATCGTCTGCAATGAGGATTACCCGCGCTTCACCGCTGGGTTAATCGGCACAGATAGGGTTAATGAATTTGGTGCAGACACAAGCTATCGGCTGTGGCGGGAGGCCTGTCCACTCATGCCGCGTTTCGACCCTGATCTTGACTGGATGACCGCGGGTCCATTCGATCAACCTGCACTCCTGCTTTCGGGTGCGGCCGACCCGGTCACACCACCGTCCAATGGTGATACGGCGCAGCGTCTTTTCCAGCGAGCTCGCCACATTGTTGTGCCCGAATCAGCACACATTGTCGCGGGTTCGGATTGTGGCGCAAAACTCATCGCCGAGTTTCTGGCGTCAGGTGATACCGAATCAGTTAACACCGCTTGCCTAGCTGAAATGCCGCGTCAGCGATTCCGATTAGACACCTTCGGTAGCCTGTCGGTATCTGCGGAGGGGAGAACAGCACCATGATTATTGCAAGCGATTTAACGAAACGTTTCGGTGCTATTCGCGCCCTCGATGGCGCTACCTTCAGTGCTGAAGATGGTCAGATAACAGGTATTCTTGGCCCCAACGGTGCGGGGAAGACCACTTTGCTTCGTATCGTCTATGGCTTGTTACAACCGGATTCAGGTGGCGTCACGTTAGGGGGCGTCGATGTTGGGCTAAATCCCGTGGCCGCCAAAAAGCAAATGGGTGTTTTCCCGGATCGTTTGGGTACTTACGAGCGACTTTCCACCCGCGAAGTCATTCATTATTTCGCCAGCCTCCACGGATTGGACGCCAAACAGCGCACTGCTGCTATCGATCGTCTAGTGAGCGAGCTGGATCTGTCGGAGATCATTGATCGAAGAACAAAGGGCTTCTCCCAGGGGCAGCGAATGAAAGTGGGTTTGGCTGCTAGTCTGGTGCACAGCCCTCAACATATCTTGCTGGATGAGCCTTCCCGGGGGCTGGATGTCATGGCAACCCGTATTTTACGGGATTACCTGAAAGCCCAGCGCGCGGCAGGTCGCTGTGTGGTCTTTAGCAGTCATGTCATGCAAGAGGTGGCAGCCCTGTGCGACAAGGTGGTTATTGTTGCCCGGGGTAGAGTGGTTGCCGAGGGAACGACCGCAGCTCTGTGTGAGTTGGCCGGTGAGCCTAACCTTGAGGACGCGTTTGTGAAAATCATCGGCACAACAGAAGGAATCGCGTCATGAACGCTTGGTTGGGCCTGTTGCGCAAAGAGTTATTGGAGATAAGTCGAGATAAACGAGCACTGATATCGGGTTTTGGCATTGCATTCTTAGCGCCACTGATCATTTATGGGGGCGTTGGTTTTGCGATAAGCCAATCATCATCGGTCTCACCGGTCTGGATTGATGTCACCAACGCCGACAGAGCCCCTGGGTTAATGGAGACCCTTGCTGACGCGCAGATTTTCGATGTCGCCGACTGGAGCGGGGAAGGGGATCGGCCCACGGCAAAGCTCGAGGTGATCATTGACGAAGACTTTGCCGCCGCCATAGCGGAAGGTCGGCAGACCCAGATTATCTTGCGCGGTGATTTGAATGACGATGCGGTTCGTCCTGTGCTGGGCCGTACCCGGGATAGTCTTCGTCAATTCTCCTCCGCGACGGCGGGTGTTCGCTTACTTATGCGTGGTATCGATCCTCGACTTGTTCAGCCGATTCAATGGCGTGAGCAAAATACCGCTCCGGCGAGTAATACAGCAGGTCGCCTGACCATGATGATTGGCATCTATGTGATGATGGCGGCGTTCATCAGTGCCATATCAACCGCGGTCGACACGTCAGCGGGAGAGCGTGAGCGCAATGTTTTGGAAATGCTTCTGATACAGCCGGTTCGACCCTTCGATATTGTGTCGGCCAAGCTGGTGGGTATTTTTTTGGTGGCTATGCTGGGTGTGCTGTTAACGCTCACATTGTCTGCACTGGCAATGGGGCAGGTGGAATTGGAAAAGGTGGGCATGACCTTCTCATTGGAGCCTCTCAATTTCGTGCTCATCCTAGTAGTGATGTTGCCGCTTGCATTGCTGGCCGGATCAATCAACCTCTGGGTTGGGTATCTATCGAAGACGTTCAAGGAGGCCCAGTCTCAGGTGGCCATGGTCATGCTCATTCCCGCTCTGGGCCCAATGACCCTCATGTTTGTACCCGAGCCCCCCGACCTGCTGCGTCAGATGCCAGTGACTGGGCAATTCATGTTTCTTGAGCAAATGTTGAAGGCTGAGTCTGTGGTGGTACAGGAGCCGATAGTGGCTTCCCTACTCACCCTGGTGCTCGTGCTTGTGTTTGCGTGGCTAGCAAGTCGGTATCTGGCATCGGAGCGTTCCATTGACGCGCTCTAAAACCAAAAAAGCCTTGGGAATCGAGGATTCTCAAGGCTTTCTTTGAAAGTTGGCTCCGCCTGCTGGGCTCGAACCAGCGACCCAATGATTAACAGTCATTTGCTCTACCAACTGAGCTAAGGCGGAATAGTTCTCGGGGTTTCCGAGAGGCGCGTACGATATAGACAGGGTTTTTTGAAGTCAAGACCCGACAGCTATTTTGCGCCCTAGGCTGCAAAACCCACACAAAACCGCAATACTGGGTGCCTGCGTATCTCTAGCCTACACTCCGTCTGCCCATCTGCGACCCTTGACTATTATGGCCCGTCAGTTTCAGTTGAAGTCCAGTTATGAACCCGCCGGCGATCAGCCGGAGGCCATTCGGCAGTTGGTTGAGGGGGTGCAGGCTGGACTCGCATCACAAATCTTGTTGGGTGTTACCGGTTCGGGCAAGACCTTCACCATGGCCCATACGGTGCAGCAGTTGCAGCGCCCAACCATCGTTATGGCTCATAACAAAACCTTGGCCGCCCAATTGTACGGCGAGTTCAAAGAGTTCTTTCCGAATAACGCGGTGGAGTACTTCGTCTCTTACTACGACTACTACCAACCCGAAGCCTACGTGCCCTCTTCTGACACGTTCATTGAGAAAGACGCCCAGGTAAACGATCACATTGAGCAGATGCGCCTGTCGGCAACCAAAGCCCTGCTCGAGCGTGAAGATTGCTTAGTGGTGGCAACCGTGTCGGCCATTTACGGTTTGGGTGATCCCGAGTCCTATTTCAAGATGGTTATGCACTTGTCTCGGGGTGAAATCATCGATCAGCGAGGGGTGCTGCGCCAGTTGGCGGAGTTGCAGTACACCCGAAACGATATTGATTTTAAGCGGGGTACGTACCGAGTCCGCGGTGACGTCATTGATATCTTTCCTGCGGACTCCGATGAGCTTGCAGTGCGTGTTGAATTATTTGATGAGGAAATCGAAAACATTTGTACCTTCGACCCCTTAACCGGCGTGGTTGCTGAAAAGCTGCCGCGGGTCACTATTTTCCCGAAAACCCATTATGTGGCATCCCGGGACACCATGCTCGGTGCGGTTGACCTTATTGAGGAAGAGTTAGAGCTGCGTGTTAAGCAGTTCAAGGAAATGGATAAACTGCTGGAGGCCCAGCGTATCCAGCAGCGTACCCGGTACGATTTAGAAATGATCCGGGAGCTGGGTTATTGCCAGGGTATCGAGAATTACTCCCGCTATCTCTCGGGGCGGGCGCCCGGAGAGCCACCGCCAACCTTGTTCGAATATTTGCCCAGCAATGCGCTTGTGTTGATTGATGAGTCCCATGTGAGTATCCCCCAGATAGGAGCCATGTATCGGGGCGATCGATCGCGCAAAGAGACCCTTGTGGAGTATGGATTTCGACTGCCCTCAGCCCTCGATAACCGGCCCATGAAATTTGAAGAGTGGGAGGCGATTGTTCCCCAAGCTATTTACGTCTCGGCGACCCCAGGCCCTTACGAGTTGGAGCATGCGGGACGTACGGTGGAGCAGGTGGTCCGACCCACAGGTCTGGTAGACCCTGTTGTCGAGGTTCGCCCGGCCCGCACCCAGGTCGATGATTTACTGGCAGAGATACGATTGACGGTCGCTGAGGGTGATCGGGTGTTGGTGACCACCCTCACCAAGCGCATGGCGGAGGATCTCACCGAGTTCCTGTCAGAACACGATGTGCGTGTGCGTTATCTGCATTCTGATATCGATACCGTCGAGCGAGTGGAGATTATTCGCGATCTCAGGCTCGGTAATTTCGACGTGTTAGTGGGTATTAACTTGCTCCGAGAGGGCTTGGATATGCCAGAGGTATCGCTTGTGGCGATACTAGATGCGGACAAAGAAGGATTCTTGCGCTCGGATCGATCACTGATACAAACCATTGGTCGAGCGGCACGCCATTTGCGCGGGCGCGCCATTTTGTACGCGGATAACATTACCGGCTCTATGGAGCGGGCCATGGCCGAGACCCAGCGCCGTCGAGAGCGTCAGGTTGCCTTCAACGAGGCCAACGGTATTACCCCGAAAGGTATTGAGAAGAGCGTTCAAGACATCCTTGAGGGGGCCCGTCGAATGCCGACTAAAGCCCGCAGCGCCAAAGATCGAAAAGTAGCGGAGGAGCGGGCTGCCTACAGCGCCGAGGTGGCTAATCTGTCGCCGAAAGCACTGGCTCGTAAACTTGAGCAGCTAGAGGCCCAGATGCTAGCCCATGCTAAAAATCTTGAGTTCGAGGAAGCCGCCAAGCTTCGGGATCAGGTGGCAGAGTTAAAGCAACTGGCTTTTGCAGCAGCGGGTTGAGTACGGTTTAGGCCTGCACGGTAAAGCCGACTTCCACGGCATTGAGGTCAGGTAAGTTGCGAGCCCATGGTTCACCCCCGTGCTGGCGCGCGACCAGACTTACAATGTAGAGCCCCAGACCCATGTGATGCCGGCTTGGGGTATCGGGGTTGCTGCTCTCTCTTTCACCCCCTCTATCACCCCCTCTATCGCCCTCTCCACCACCCCTTATCGATACCATAGGTGCGAATAAACCATCGGTATTGTCTGGAAGGGCAGGACCCACATTCACCACGGACAAACGCCACCAGAGCCCGCGTCTCACCACGTTCAGTTCAATGATCGTATGCGGCGTGGCAAAGGACACGGCGTTGCTCACTAATTTATCGATAGCCTGCACAAGGGCATCGGGGGCGACAGTGGCTACCGCAGTATCTGGGGACTCTGCTAGACGTATTGTCCAGGGCGGGAAGGTCTGCTGATAGGCATCGGCTAATTGTCGTACCAGTGCCACCAGGTCGAGGGATTGCCGTTCATCAGCCGCTATCGTTGACTCCAGGCGATTGGCCTCGTTCATGGCGCTCAGCATGTTGCTCAGCCGCTTTAGGGCCCTCTCTGTGCGCGCCAAAACCGTTTGCGTCTCTTGTGTCGACAGCGCCTGCCCCTGGAGTTGCTCTAAGCTGTTACCAATGATGGCAACGGGGGTTCGAATTTCGTGGGCTAGGGTGCGAGGTAGTGCGCGCAAATACTGCTCGGTCTGGTCTCGCTGCGCCAGCAGCTTTTGAAATTGCTGGGCGAGGGCATCAATCTCATCGTGCCATCGGAATTGTGTTAGTGGTTGTGACGCCGTCGATTCGTGGTGTGTGATCCTGCGTGACAACTCGATGACTCGCCAACTGATCAGCCCTGCGAAACCAAACAACGCGAGCAGTGATAGCAGTACCGCGGCGCCACCATGAATCAGCAGAGTTTGCACGGCGGCCCCATTGACTGACAAAGTGTTGGCTCGGGTTTCTTCTATCGCCACGGCACCTACAATGCCATTGGGTGATTCGATGGGTGTTACGAAGCGATCGATAAGCTCATCACCACGGTGCTGCTGCGTGTGTAGCTCTGTGTCGACCTCTGAAGCACTGCGAGCATTGCGGCTTATAAGGAGAGCACCCCACCGGTCGTAGATCTGAGCGCCTGCGGTTCCTGAGATCTGTTTGTTGAACCAGGCTTGTAATGCTTCAGAGGGGTAACTGAGCCAGGGTAAGTCCCCCGCCGAGGAAGATGGGGTATTACCTCTCGTACTAAAGCCCCCCTCATCGACATCGAGGTAAGTCAGACCCAGCTGATAGCCCACCGCCTCGAGGGGTAGCGACAGTTCCAGCTGATAACCCTCGGCAAATTCTACCCATGCGCCTTGCAGCGTGTGCCCCTGTCCCTGCCGTTCGGCGTTTGCCGAGGGCGCCCGCTCGCTCATGTTAACGGCCTGTTGCCCCGATGTACCCAGCACGCTGAAGAAGCCTGGCGCTGCCGGTGCGATAGCATAATCAGTGGGGGTGTTGCCGGGTTTAACCTGTACTACCAAGTGATCGCCGTCGCCATACCGAAGGGCGGGCTCGCGGCGGTACCGCTTAGTGCGATCGGCAATCGTAATGACCATGTACAGACGGTCTCGGTGCACCCCCAGTGCCACGCGAAGGGGTCGTCGCTCATCGGCCAAATTGTGCCAGTTGGGCCGTTCCCAGTCGTCGAAATAACCATCGACAATGGGTGCTGCCGCCAAGGCCGTTGCCGCCAGATCATTGCGCCCATCAGATAGCTGCAAACGCCTTGGGTCGGGGTAAAGCAATTCAAGCTGACTACTTAGCTGTTGCGCTAAACCAAGCGCCCGCTGCTCGAGTATTTGCTGTTGTAAGGCCACTAGCGCAGTTTCATTGGCAGATAAAAAGCGGACGATAGTCCAAGGTATTGCCAATAGTGAGCAGGCAACCAGAGCCAGTTGTAGTCGCAATTTCACGGTTCAGGTTGCCATCGATAACCCAAACCGTAGGCGGTCTCAATACAGGTAAATGTTGGATCAACCGCTTCAAACTTACGGCGGATTCGGCGCACATGGGAGGTTATGGTGCTGTCATCGAGTACAACGTTGGCGGCGTCCATCAGTTGTTGCCGGTTCTTAATGTGTCCCGGGTGCCGCGCTAGTGCATGCAGCATCCAAAACTCGGTATAGGTGAGATCAACTGGGTGTTGCTGCCAAACCACTGTGAGTCGATCGGTATTGATTTCGAGCTCCCCTCGACGAAGTATCTGCTCCTCTCGCTCAGCGGTTGTTAATGCGGCCACCCGACGCAGTAACGCTGTGACCCTGGCTAACAGATGAACCTGGGATATGTCCTTGGTGAGATAGTCGTCCGCGCCTAGTCTGAGACCGGACACGATATCGATTTCTTGGTCTCTTGCGGTGAGAAATACAATGGGAAGTGTTGGCTGAGCGGTGCGCAGTTCTCGGCATAAATCGAACCCCGCTTCAGTGTCATGCCCGAGACCAATATCCAGTAATACCAGATTGGGTGGTTGCTCTTTGAGGCCGCGGCGCGCGACGTTCGCTGAACCGTAAACGGCAACATCATAGCCATGACGAGTCAGTAGCTCACGGTACCCGTCCGCGAGAGCCGGCTCATCTTCAACGATTGCTATGCGTTGTTTCATGCCTCAGTCACCCGCCAACTCCAGAGCACCGATCGCTCAACCTCAGTCTGCCACAGACTAGCGCTGTTAAACCGTGAATTACTCGCAGCGATTTGGCGCTCTGTGACCGATAAACATGCACGCGACTGATCCGTTTTTGTTTTTTGTTGGCGGCTCTGCCAACATACGCGCCGCCCACGCGGCCCTTGGTAGGGGTCGCCACTGTAATCGAGGAGTCAATATGCCCGTAATTACCCTGCCCGATGGTTCGCAACGCCAATTCTCAGCCCCTGTTTCCGTTCACGAGGTGGCGCTCGATATTGGCCCCGGTCTCGCCAAAGCGGCATTGGCTGGTGTTGTCGATGGTCGAGAGGTCGACACCAGCTTTAAGATCGATAACGACGCGCAGCTAAGTATTGTGACCGAGCGCGATGACGCCGGCCTTGAGATTTTGCGCCATTCCACAGCACATTTGCTGGCGCAGGCGGTGCAGCAGCTATTTCCAGGCACTCAAGTTACCATCGGTCCCACGGTTGAAGACGGCTTCTATTATGACTTCGCTTCGGGCCATCGGTTCACCCCGGAAGATCTGGAGAAGATTGAGCAGCGCATGACCGAGCTGGCGGAGCAGGATTTGGCCGTAGAGCGAATGGTGTGCTCTCGAGAGGAGGCGGTTGAGCTTTTCCGCAATAAAGGTGAGTACTTCAAAGTACAAATCATTGAAGAGTTACCCGACGCTGAAGAGATATCGATCTACAAGCAGGGGGAGTGGATGGATCTGTGCCGTGGGCCCCATGTGCCCAGCACCGGTAAATTGAAAGCCTTTAAGCTCACTAAAGTAGCCGGCGCCTACTGGCGTGGTGACGCGACTAACCAGCAGCTGCAGCGCATCTACGGCACGGCATGGCCCAACAAGAAGGCCCTTAAGGCCTACCTGAATCGCTTGGCTGAAGCTGAGAAGCGAGATCATCGCAAGATCGCTAAAAAATTGGACTTATTCCACACCCAGGAAGAGGCCCCGGGGATGGTGTTCTGGCATCCAGCCGGTTGGACCATCTATCAAGTGATTGAAAGTTATATGCGTGGCCAGCAGCGCCGTTATGGTTATCGCGAAATCAAAACGCCACAGGTGGTCGATATTTCCCTGTGGCAGCGCTCGGGTCATGCGGACAAATTTGCCGATGGCATGTTCACTTTGCACAGTGAAGAGCGTGAGTTCGCAGTGAAGCCCATGAATTGCCCCTGTCACGTTCAGGTATTCAATCAGGGTCTGAAGTCCTATCGTGATTTGCCATTGCGACTCGCTGAGTTTGGCTCATGTCATCGCAATGAACCCTCTGGGTCGCTGCACGGCATTATGCGGGTGCGCGGTTTCACCCAGGACGATGCCCATATTTTCTGCACCGACGAGCAGATCCAGCCCGAGGTGGCCGCGTTTATCGATATGCTTCACGATGTCTATGCTGATTTTGGTTTTGATGAGGTGATTTACCGCTTATCGACTCGGCCAGAGCAGCGAGTAGGCAGCGATGCGGACTGGGATCGGGCTGAGATGGCGTTAGCGGAGGCGCTCAACATCAAAGGTTTACCCTGGGAAGAGCTGCCGGGTGAGGGCGCCTTCTACGGTCCAAAAATTGAATTTTCGCTAAAAGACTGCATCGGTCGCGTTTGGCAGTTGGGCACCATTCAAGTGGACTTCTCGATGCCCGGGCGGCTCGATGCGCAGTACGTGGCCGAGGATGGCAGCCGGCAAGTACCGGTCATGTTGCACCGGGCCGTGCTGGGCTCCTTCGAGCGCTTTATTGGCATTTTGATTGAACACTATGAGGGGGAGTTCCCGGTTTGGTTGGCGCCCCAGCAGGTGGTTGTGGCGCCTATCACCGACCGTCAGGCGGCTTATGCCGAGGCTGTTGTTCAGCAACTTGTGGAGTCGGGTTTCCGCGCTACCGCCGATCTTCGCAACGAAAAGATTGGTTTTAAGATCCGCGAGCACGAAATTGGCAAAGTGCCCTTCATTGTTGTTGTCGGTGACCAGGAGATGGCGTCTGATTCGGTGGCCGTGCGGGCGCGTCATGGCAAGGATTTAGGTGTCATGTCACAGCAGGATTTCAAGTTACACCTGACTGACGCTGTGGCGCGTCGTGGTCGTGTGGCAGCAGAGGGCTAGTGAGCAGGGCAGGGGTGTGCGTTAGCGCACAAAACCAGCGCTTACAGTGACTTATACGCTCAATAGCCTTGAGCATTGTCGGTGATGGCGGTAGTATCCGCGCTCTTAACGGAGTGGCCTCTGTGGCTGTGTGTGAGCGAAGCACCGGCCCGAAGCCCTGAATGGCCCCATGCACCCAAGCGCTGAGCGCGCCTGCGGTAGCGGGTGGGGTGTAATGAGTAGGAGAGTGTCAGCATCAAGAGCGAGACCAAGAGCAAGAAAGCTCTGACTAACGATCAAATTACGGCGGCAAACGTCCGCCTCATCGGTGCCGATGGCGAGCAGGTTGGCATCGTCAGTAATGCTGAGGCCCAAGCGGCTGCAGAGGCCGCGGGTATGGATCTGGTGCAGATGGCGGATTCCGATCCTCCAGTGTGCAAGATCATGGATTACGGCAAGCATATTTTCGAGGCCAAGAAGCAGAAAGCGGCCCAGCGAAAAAAAGCCAAACGAATCCAAGTAAAAGAAATGAAATTTCGTCCAGGGACGGACGAAGGTGACTATCAGGTAAAACTGCGCAACCTGATTCGTTTCCTTGAAAACGGCGATAAGGCCAAAGTCACTCTCCGGTATCGGGGACGTGAAATGGCTCATCAGGAAATCGGCATGGAATTACTCAAACGAGTGGAAGCCGATCTGAGCGAATTGGGTGCTGTCGAGCAATTTCCAAAAATGGAAGGTCGACAGCTCACCATGGTTATCGCACCCAAGAAACGGGGTTAGTGGCCCGTGAATGCCCTAACACCCGAATGATGAAACGCCTCGTGGATAATCCCCGGGGCCCAATGCGGAGTCTTTACGATGCCAAAAGCAAAAATTCACAGCGGTGCAGCCAAGCGGTTTAAGAAAACCGCTGGTGGTTATAAGCGAAAAAGTGCCTACAAGAGCCACATTCTCACGAAGATGACGACCAAGCGTAAGCGTCAGTTGCGTGGTACCTCAATGATCGATCAAGCGGACAAAGTGTTGATTGATCGTATGTTGCGCGCCAAGTAATTAACGTCATCGGGTTAAAGGAGAAATAGCATGGCACGAGTTAAACGTGGTGTGACGGCTCGACGTCGTCACAAGAAGATTCTTAAGAAAGCAAAAGGTTATTACGGCGCTCGCTCACGGGTGTTCCGTGTTGCCAAGCAGGCGGTTACCAAAGCGGGCCAATACGCTTACCGTGACCGTCGACAGCGTAAGCGCCAGTTCCGCGCTTTGTGGATTACGCGTATCAACGCGCAGTCACGGGCCAATGGTATGACCTACAGTCGTCTGATTAACGGCCTCAAGCGCGCTAATGTGGTGCTCGATCGCCGTGTATTGGCCGACCTGGCGGTACACGACAAGGCGGCATTTGCTGCTGTCGTAGAACGAGCGCGTACTGCCCTGGCAGCCTAATAGCCGGCCCGCGCGCAGGCGGGCGCTACAGGAAATCAAAGGGAAGGGGTCGCGTGCCCCTTCCCTTTTTTATGACGATGACATCGGGATGAGACGCATGGACTCTCTGGAAGCTATCCAATCAGAGGCGCTGAGCCAGATAACGGCTGCTGAGGATATCCAAACCCTGGAACACCTGCGGGTGGAATATCTGGGTAAGAAAGGCAAGTTAACCGCCCTGTTAAAGAGTCTCGGAAGCTTGTCTGCTGAGGAGCGACCGAAGATGGGCGCGCTGATTAACGAGGTTAAGCAGTCGCTACAGACGCTCATTAACGAGCGCAAAGAGGCCATGGAGCAGGGCGCTTTGGCGGCGCAGCTGGCGGCTGAATCGGTTGACGTTAGCCTCCCGGGTCGACGTGTCGATGTCGGTGGACTGCACCCGATCACCCGCACCATCGAACGCATTGAAGGGTTTTTCAAAGGGGCGGGTTTCAATGTGGCCCAGGGGCCAGAAATCGAAGACGATTATCACAACTTTGAAGCTCTCAACATTCCGGCGCACCACCCTGCCCGCGCCATGCACGACACCTTTTATATCGACGACAACCACGTGCTGCGCACCCATACGTCGGGTGTCCAGGTGCGCACGATGGAGTCGATAGCTCCACCTCTACGGGTCATTTGTCCCGGTCGTGTGTACCGATGCGATTCGGATCTCACCCATTCGCCCATGTTCCACCAGGTCGAGGGCTTACTGATTGATGAGAGTTCGAGCTTTGCGGATTTGAAAGGTCTGTTAGAAGCGTTTTTGCAGGTGTTTTTCGAGCGCGATGACTTGGCTGTGCGCTTTCGACCTTCTTACTTTCCCTTTACGGAACCCTCTGCAGAGGTCGATATCCAGTGCGTGAAGTGCAACGGTGCAGGATGTCGTATCTGCAGTCACACCGGCTGGTTGGAAGTTCTTGGCTGCGGCATGGTCAATCCCCAGGTGTTCACCATGAGTGGCATCGATACGGAGCGATTCACCGGTTTTGCATTTGGCCTTGGGGTAGAGCGCCTTGCCATGCTGCGCTATGGCATTGGTGATTTGCGTTTGAATTTCGATAACGACCTGCGTTTCCTGCGCCAGTTCGTCTAAGGAGCTGACCATGATTATTTCAGAGCAGTGGTTGCGAACGTGGGTGAATCCGCCTCTGGATACCCAGCAGTTAGCCCATCAATTGACCATGGCCGGCTTAGAGGTTGACGCCGTGGAGCCAGTTGCCGGTGCATTTAGTGGTGTCATCGTCGCCGAAATCATCGAGGCTGAGCAGCACCCCGATGCGGATAAATTGCAGGTGTGCAAAGTGGCCACTGGCGGTGATGTGGTGCAAATCGTCTGCGGGGCGCCCAATGCGCGGGTGGGCTTGAAAGCACCTTTGGCGCAAATTGGCGCTGTGCTGCTCGGTGACTTTAAGATTAAAAAAGCAAAGCTCCGAGGTGTGGAGTCCCAGGGCATGTTGTGTGCTCAAGCCGAGCTTGGCATCTCCGATGAAAATGCTGGCCTGATGGAGTTGCCGGCGGATGCACCTGTGGGCACCGATTTGCAGGACTATTTGGGCTTGGACGACACTGCCCTTGAAATAGGTCTCACGCCCAATCGTGCCGACTGTTTAAGTGTGCATGGTATTGCGCGGGATCTGGCTGTGCTAAACGATATGCCACTTAACGAGCAGCCTGAATCGATAGTGACAGCCACCATCGACGACTGCTTTCCAGTCTCTATTGAGGCGCCAAATCACTGTCCCCGCTACTTGGGTCGCGTGATTAAAGGTGTGGATCTCTCGCAACCAACGCCACTTTGGATGACCGAGCGCTTGCGACGAGCGGGGTTGCGATCGATTGACCCAGTAGTCGATGTCACCAATTACGTTATGTTGGAATTGGGGCAGCCACTGCATGCCTTTGATCTCGATACTCTGGTGGGCGGCATTGTCGTGCGTGAGTCGGTCGCTGATGAGACCATCACACTACTCGATGGCTCTGAACAAAGCCTCACGCCCGGTAGCTTGCTCATCGCCGATCATAAGCGTCCCCTTGCCTTGGCGGGCATTATGGGTGGCGATATGAGCGGTGTCAGTGCCAACACCCAAAATGTGTTCCTCGAGAGCGCCTTCTTCACCCCGACACCGATTGCCGGTCGCGCCCGCCGCTATGGTCTGCACACAGACGCTTCACACCGCTACGAGCGGGGTGTCGACTGGCAGCTGCAGCGTCGTGCTGCAGAGCGGGCTACGCAGCTGTTATTGGATATTGTGGGAGGCGAGCCCGGACCGCTGGTCGAGACGGTTGTGGAGCAACATCTCCCCAAGCCCGTGTCGTTGGTGTTACGGGCCGAGCGTATTGAGCGTGTACTGGGTCTTGGGCTAGAGGCTTCGGTTGTTGAGCGCATCCTGACCGGCTTAGGTTTTAAGGTCGATGCTGAGGCCGAAAACCGGTGGCGCTGTATAGCCCCCAGCTGGCGCTTTGACATGGCGCAAGAGGTGGATTTAATCGAAGAGCTTGCCCGTGTGTGGGGCTACAACCAACTGCCCGCAAGTACGGTTCTGGCGCCATTGGTGTTACCCGAGCAGTCTGAGGATGTACGCTCACTGACATCATTGCGCCGTCAGTTGGTGGCTAGAGGCTTTTATGAGGCCATCACCTTTAGCTTCGTGGCGCCTAAACAGCAAGCTCTATTTGACCCGGACATTGCCCCTGTTGCTCTGCGTAACCCCATCTCCGCCGAGTTGGCGGTCATGCGCACGAGCCTGATACCGGGCTTGCTGAACGTGATAAGCCATAACCTCAAGCGTCAAATGCCGCGTGTGCGGGTGTTCGAGACCGGTATGCGCTTTTTGCCCGGCGAATCCACTACCCAAGAGCCCATGATGGCTTTGGCCATGACCGGTACCCGTGACGCGGAAAATTGGACGGGCGATGGGACTGTCGTGGACTTCTTCGATATGAAGGGCGAGGTTGAGCAGTTAATGCTCGGCGTTGGCGCCGAGCTGGAATTCCGTCCAGCTACCCGAGCGGGACTCCATGACGGTCAGACCGCGGAAATCCTTCTTGATGGTTGTGTCGTTGGTGTGATGGGCGCTATTCACCCTGTAGCTGCTAAGCAGCTGGATCTACCCAAGAACACCTACGTCGCCGAGCTTGTGCAATCGGCGGTGATCAGCGCGACGTTGCCAGCCTACGACGATATCTCGCGTTTTCCTGAAACTCGCAGGGACATTGCGTTGCTGCTCGCCGAGGACACACCGGCCAGTACGGTGTTATCCACCATTCGAGGGAATGCCGGGGAGTGGCTGAAAAATCTAACGGTGTTCGATGTTTACGCGGGCCAAGGTATTCCCGAGGGCAAGAAAAGTCTTGCGCTGGGTTTGACTTTCCGCGATCCCTCGCGCACTCTTGATGATTCGGAGATTTCCTCTGTGATGGCGCAAGTCATTGATTCCCTAGAAGAAAAGCTCGGTGCAGAGCTCAGGAGTTGAATATTTTTCCATGGCGGCCCTGACCAAATCTGAAATGGCAGACAAACTCTACGATGAACTTGGCTTAAACAAGCGTGAAGCCAAGGAGCTGGTAGAGCAGTTCTTTGAAGAAATTCGTATTTGTCTTGAGAACAACGAACAAGTGAAATTATCGGGCTTCGGCAACTTTGATTTGCGGGACAAGGCGCAGCGTCCGGGTCGCAATCCAAAGACCGGTGAAGAGATTCCCATTTCCGCTCGTCGCGTGGTGACATTCCGGCCCGGCCAAAAGCTCAAAGAGCGGGTCGAACAGTTTTCGGGTTGGATGAACAGCGATGCTTGAGCCGACCCATAACAACGAGTTGCCACCTATTCCGGGGAAGCGCTATTTCACGATCGGTGAGGTCAGCGAGTTATGCGCGCTAAAACCCCACGTCCTTCGGTATTGGGAGCAGGAATTTCCTCAGCTGAAACCGGTTAAGCGTCGTGGGAACCGGCGCTACTATCAACGTCAGGACGTAGAAACGATTCGAACTATCCGCAGTTTGTTATACGACCAGGGGTACACCATTGGTGGTGCGCGCCAGCGTATGAGCAGTGATGACGAGACGCCCACCCCGGTGGAATTGCAGCAGGTGCTGCGTGACTGTATTACCGAGCTGTCCGAGGCAAAGGCACTATTGAGTATCGGGGACGGCGACTAAACTCAGTAGGTCTGCAGCGGCAGATTGAGGTTTTCAGAGAAAACTGTTTCTCAGCTCGCAGCATACTGTGTATAATCCGCGACCTTTCGGGCTATAGCGCAGTCTGGTAGCGCACTTCACTGGGGGTGAAGGGGTCGTAGGTTCAAATCCTGCTAGCCCGACCATTTTTCGATGGTTCTTTCTTGTCACGTCGCTGACAACACACAAGCAAAGCGTCTTGGGTATTTAAAAACCGCCTTAGGGCGGTTTTTTTCTAACCAGTTAACGGCAGTGCCGTGGTTTCCTTCAGGGTTTCCATGACAAAGCTGGCGCTGACATCAAACAAATCCGCTGCGATCAATTGTTGATAGAGAGCGTCGTAGCCCGCCATATCGGCAACGATGGCTTTCAACAGATAGTCAACTTCTCCACCCATCCGATGGGCCTCAAGAATACCCGGTAACCCCTCTACGACGGCTTGGAATTGCTTTGACCACCTCTCGTTGTGTTGATTAGTCTTGATTGCAATGAATACGGTCAGCGGTAGTCCAAGGCGCTTAGCATCAAGCAGCGCCACCTGAGCGCGAATGAAGCCTGTCTCCTGGAGCCGTTGTACCCGACGGCTGCAGGCTGATCGCGAGAGACTTAGCTGATCGGCAAGCTCCACGAGGGGTTGATTGCAGTCCCTTTGCAGCGCGCGCAGCAAGCGACGATCGGTACGATCGAGAAAACTTTCCGTCATGATCATGTTCCCCTGTGACTCATTATCGCCAAACGCCCCATTGATGCACACTATGTGATAATTTTGGTAATTATAAACACGTTTGTTGCGTAATCGTCGCTAGTAACTACATATTTTGCGCGTTAATCCCTCTGGATGATCTTTACACTGGTGTTTTTGTTGCACGCCAATCACGTCCGTATGTGGGCGCTACCAAGCTGGGCGCTAGCCGCCATTGTGAGTGCTGAGGTGAAGTTCGGCGTGAGCTAGATACCGTCTGGAGATGTTTGTGTATGACCGCGATTGAAACGGGCCTCGATGGCAGTGCGTTACTGTCTCTTTTACAAGATCAGCAATATGGCCGCTATGGGACGGTTTCCACACCGTGGGGACCGCGGCCTTTGGTCTATGCCGATGACACCGCTTCGGGCAGAAGTTTGCTGGGGGTCGACAACCTCCTGTCCGCTGCGGTGTTACCCTATTACGCCAATACCCATTCGGAGTCCTCCTTTTCTGGGCGTCATACAACGGCTCTGCGAGAGTCGGCGCGCAGCACTATTGCTCGCTCTGTGGGCGCGTCAGAGGATCATTGCGTGATCTTTGCGGGCGCTGGCGCGACCGCTGCCATCAATCTATTGGCGCGAGCAATGGGGCTGCTCGATAGGGCGGATGCAGCAGGCGCGAGCCCTAGCGATGAGCGACCCGTGGTATTCATCGGACCTTACGAGCACCATGCTAACGAGTTGCCATGGCGAGAGGCGGATGTCGATGTGGTGACCATCGGTTTTGATACCGCAGGTCACATTGACCGCAAGGCGCTTGCAGCCGCGTTAGATGAGTACAGGGCAAGGCCATTGCGGATTGGCTCTTTCTCTGCGGCATCGAATGTAACGGGTCTTGTGTCCGATGTGACAGCCATCAGTCGTCTCTTGAAGCAGCATGGAGCACTATCCTTTTGGGACTACGCCGCGGGCGGACCTTATCTGCCCATTACCATGACCGATGACGGCATCGACGCGATCTTTTTATCGCCCCACAAATTTGCCGGTGGGCCGGGTGCTGCGGGCGTGTTAGTGGCGCACAAATCTCTGTTTCGCGCAGCGAGGCCGGTTATTATCGGTGGCGGTACGGTTACCTATGTGACCCCATCAAGCCATATTTGGCGTAGTGATATCCAAGCGCGGGAGGAGGGTGGCACCCCCGATATTCTTGGCGCCATTCGCGCAGGACTGGCGTTTGCCATTAAGGAAGCGGTGAGCCATACAGTCATTCAACGCATTGAACATGGGATGCAAACCCGTGCTTTGGCGGCTTTCGACACCATTCCCGGCTTGTCCGTCCTCGGCACCCGCACCTCTTCATCGCTGCCAATTTTTGCCATTACTGTGACAGCGCCGGCTAATGTGTTTAGCCCCGAACAGGGGCCCAAGGTGTTGCACTACGGATTCGTGGCAGCGCTGCTCAATGATCTATTCGGGATACAAGTACGTGGCGGGTGTTCCTGCGCGGGCCCCTACGGCCACCATTTATTGGAACTCGACGCTGCTCAGTCGCAGCAGCTGTCCGATTTGGTTCAGCAAGGTTGGGGGTGTCTGCGTCCCGGTTGGGTGCGTTTCAACTTGCACTGGTTGATGACCGATGCCGAGGTTGACTACATCGTTCAGGCGGTCACTCTGGTGGCGAGGGATGGCTGGCGGCTGTTGCCCAGTTATCGCCTTGACCCAAAAACGGGGGTTTGGTGTTTTCGCGATGCGATGTCGGCCGATTTGCCCTCGATCAACAAATTGATGGATTACCTGCAAGAGGCAAAACAAGAACACACGGCACCAACATCCTTCGAGCCCGAGGCCTTACTGGCCACTGCCCAGACAGTTCTGGCGGCGGGTGCGCCACCTGCTCATCGGCGGGCTGCACAGGTTGAATGGTCCCACGGTCCATTGGCTGATCTACCGGTGTGTCGTTGGTTTTTGGCGCCCACTGAGCTGCCGGCGGTGTGTCCCAGCCAGTAGCGTTATCGATACCGTGTCGGTTGGCTTGCCGTTTGCGTGCTTTGCCATTACCGTCGTGCTTCATTGCCAATCTGTTCGTGGTATACACACCACGTCCCGTATTTAGAACCCCGCAGCGTCCGCTGTGTCACCTTATTAAAGGAGTTATCGATGAAAGGGATATGTCATGTTGTGCTACTGTCGCTTGTGGCGGGCGCCTTGTCGATGGCAGCGCAGGCAGCCACAGACCACAATGACGAAGCCTCGCGTGCTGAACAGCGAGCTCAGCAGGCGACTCAGCAACTGGCTAAGGCCCTGGCTGGTCGGCTCAAGGCCAGTATGCGCGCCGGGGGGCCTTTGGCCGCAATCGATACCTGCCATCTGGAAGCGCCTGGGATTACCGACACCACGAGTGAACAGGCGGGCCTTGTTGTCGCGCGCACCGCGTTACGGGTTCGCAATCCCGATAACGCCCCCGATGAATGGGAGCAGATGCAGCTTGAGCGCTTTAGCACGGCACTTGATGCGGGTGCCTCCCCACGGACCTTGAAAGCGCTTGAGCGGGTAGACAATGGCGATGGTAAGCACGTGTGGCGATATATGCAGCCCATCCTCACGGGGGGCCTGTGTCTGCAATGTCACGGCGATGTGTTGGCACCCGAGGTGGCGGCAGCCATTGCAGAGCGCTATCCGAATGATCAGGCGACAGGCTTTGCGTTATCGAGTTTACGCGGTGCATTTACCGTGACGATCACCGAGTGACGCTGGGCGCGACATTAATTGCATATACGAGAAGACACAGGGCGACGACTTGGCGAGAGTGAGAAGAGGACTAGCGATGATTCGTAAACTTACCCAGCTGGCCCTGTTGTGGTCCTCGGTGGTCATCCATGCGCTGGCCGGTGATATAGCGATTCATGCGGGTAAGTTGGTGGACGTTGCCCAAGGTAAAGTGCTTGAGCAACAAACCATTCGTATCAGCGATGGCGTCAATATTGCGTTTGGCACCGATGCAGGCGTCGGGCCCCACGGTAGTAATGCAAAGGAATTCCGCTACATGGTGGAGACGGGCTATCCCGTGATGGCAGCTCTACAATCGGCCACGGTTAACGCCGCCAAGCTATTGCGACAACAGGACGTGCTCGGGCAGATCGCCCCGGGCTACTACGCCGACATCGTCGCTGTGCGGGACGACCCATTTGAGGATGTAACAGCATTGGAATCGGTTGATTTTGTTATGACAGCCGGTGAAGTGGTGGTACAGCGATGATGGCTGACGGGACCCGCGGTATTGCTTTCACCGGGCTTTTTGCGTTGCTGGTAGTACTCATGGTGCCATCCGTTTCGGCGTCCGACAGCCCGGTAGCGATTGCTATTCATGGCGGTGCCGGCACGATTAAACGTAGCGAACTCACCCCCGAGCAAGATCGTGCCTATCGCAACATCCTTAATCAAGCGGTGGATCTGGGACATCAACGCCTAGCGGCCGGTGTCGATGGCATTGATGTCATCGTCGAGGTTATTCAGTTGCTTGAAGCCTCGCCCCTATTTAACGCCGGTCACGGGGCGGTAATGACATGGACCGGTGAGCACGAGCTGGATGCCTCCATTATGAACGGCGCCACCTTGGAAGCCGGTGCCGTTGCCGGTGTTAAACGGTTGAAGAGCCCCATCGCAGCGGCGCGCGCTGTGATGTTAGCGTCACCCCATGTGTTGTTGTCGGGGGTTGGTGCCGATGAATTTGGTGCCCAGCAGGGCTTGGAACAGGTCGATAACGACTGGTTTAGCACCGAGCGTCGTCAACGGGATTTAGAGCGTTATAAAGCTCGTCACAGCGCCGGTCTAAGCCCAGAGCCCACCGCTAAGTTCGGTACCGTGGGTGTCGTCGTGCTCGATGCCCAGGGACATTTGGCAGCTGGTACATCCACTGGTGGCATGACGGGTAAGCGTTGGGGACGTATCGGCGATTCGCCCATTATTGGAGCCGGTACCTATGCCAATGACAAACGCTGTGCGGTATCGGCGACCGGTCATGGGGAATTTTTTATTCGGTGGCATGTGGCAAGCGATATCTGTGCCCGGGTTGCCTACCAAAATTTGACCATTGAGCAGGCGGCTACGGACGTCATCATCGGGGAGCTCCTGCCCGCCGGTGGCGAGGGGGGCGTCGTGGCCCTTGACCCACGGGGGAACGTCGCTATGGTATTCAACAGTGAGGGCATGTACCGAGCCAGTATTGATGCGTCAGGCCACAAGGTGGTGGCCATCTACAACAGCCAATCCGAGCGTGAAAGGCCTGAGGGAGACTAGCCATGGGAGAGGGAGGAGCCAATCGTCAGCTCAATGTCTTAGGTGAACCCCTGGAGCTATGTTGTCGAAAGCCGCTAACAGGCTTTTACCGCGATGGTTTCTGTAATACTGGACCCATGGATGTGGGTACCCATACGGTATGTGCCCAAGTGACCCAGTCGTTTCTTGAATTTTCTGCGTGGGCCGGTAATGATCTTATTACACCTCGGTCTGAGGTGGCGTTTCCGGGCCTTAAAGAAGGTGACCATTGGTGTTTGTGTGCAGCCCGATGGTTACAGGCTCACGACGCGGGGTATGCCCCCAAGCTGTATCTACGACGCACCAATATCAAAACCCTTGAGATTATCCCATTAGAGACGTTGAAAACATTCGCACTAGACCTTAACTAGTGGCATTGCGTGACTAAGAGAGTTTGTCTATGAGTACCCCTACGAGTATCCGCGATTGTATGCATCGCAATCCGCTCACTATTACCCGTGACGCCCCTTTGGTGAAGGCAATTGAGCTGCTGGTTGAATTCAAACTCACCGGTCTCACGGTGCTCGATGACACCGATACCCCCTGCGGCAAGATAACGGAGCTGGACTGTATTCGAGCGGTGCTCAATGCGGTATACAACGACGGTAACCCCGATAATGTATCGGTGGGCCAGGCCATGACCAATGAGATACATGCCTGTTCACCGGAGGAATCGATCGTCGAGGTGGCTCAGCGTATGATCGACACCCATCAACGTCGCAATGCGGTCATCAAGGACGGCAAGCTCGTGGGGCAGGTAAGCTCGAGTAACATTTTATGGGCTTTGATGGAGCATTCCCGCGATCACATTAATCGCCGGTAGCCTCAGTCGTCCAGTCGAGAGACAGTTACCTTTAGCCTACCCGCTAGCCACATGCCTCCGAGCATGCAGCTGATAAACACCCACGTGGAAGCACTGCCGTAGGCTATCGAGGTTAGCGCGGGTCCCGGGCAATAGCCCCACAGACCCCAGCCAATTCCGAATAGTGTGGCGCCGGTGATAAGCCGGCGATCAATGGTGCGCTCAAGCGGAAGGGAGAACGCAGCCGCCAACAACGGGCTGCTCCAGCGCAGGATAAAGGGCGTTGCACCTAAGGTCACCAATACCGCACCACCCATCACGAACAGTAGGTCGGGATCCCAGTTACCCGCAATATCAAGAAAGCCCAATACTTTACGGGTGTCGGTCATACCTGATAAGGCGAGTCCAGCGCCGAATAAAAGGCCGGTGATGAGTGCTGGCCACTGTTTCATGGGGTAACTCCGATTACGTGTCGTGTGACGAAAACAGTCACCACCCCCGCCGCCATAAACGTGGCGGTAGCCGCGAGCGAGCGAACGGAGAGCCGTCCAATCCCGCAGACGCCGTGACCACTGGTGCAACCACTACCCATACGGGTGCCTACGCCGACCAGTAGTCCCGCTAGGGCCGCGAGCCAGAGTGGACCTTCTGCTGCATCCGGTATCGGTTTGCCTGTAAGGCTGTGCAGCAAACCACCACCTGCCACTAGACCCACCAGGAATAGGCCACGCCAGTCCCGGTCCGGACCCGCAAACAGTCCCCAAAAAATACCCGATATACCGGCAATACGACCAAGGGTCGCCAGTAGTGCCATAGACGCGATACCAATGAGCACACCGCCGATTATGGGGTCGATGAGGGAATCCAACATAGTTACAGGTCCAGTTTGTGATCGGCTCAAAAGATGGGGGCTGAATCGAGAATAACAAGTGCTTGGGAGGCAACCCTGCGGGGATTAGACTAAATATCTAGCTCTGCAATGGTGTTTAAATACGTTTTCTCTGCGATAAAGGTTTCAAGATCTTCCAGGGGTAGTGGCCGGCTGAATAGGTAGCCTTGAATCACCGATGCGCCATATTCCCGTATCGTGCGGTACTGTTGCGGGCTGTCAACACCCTCAACAACGATGTCAAGTTTAAGCTGTCGAGCCATGGCAATAATCGCTGCGGTGATCTTGGCGAAGTTATCACTTTGCTCCATACCTAGAACGAAACTGCGATCGACCTTTAGTTCGTCGAGGGGGAAGCGCGACAAATAAGCCAAAGAGGAGTAACCGGTGCCAAAGTCATCGATGGATAGGCGAACCCCCAGGGTATCGTGGAGATAGGTGAGCTGCTCCATCACCGTATTGAAATTCTGTACCAGTAGGCTCTCTGTGAGCTCCAGTTCTAGGCAGCCGGGATCAAGGTCAAGATGACTCAGGGTATCTGAGACGCTCTCTAAAAAGGCTTGGGTAAGTTGTAGTGCGCTGACGTTGATCGATACCTTGGGAAGTTGAATTCCTTTGTCCCGGAGCATGGCTATATCGATACAGGCCCGTCGTAATACCCAGTTACCGAGCGCGATGATATGACCACTCTCCTCCGCAAGGGGGATAAACTTGAACGGTGGAATCATGCCCTTGGTGGGATGATTCCAGCGGATAAGCGCCTCCGCCCCGATGATATCTCCAGTTGCTGTATCGATTTGCGGTTGGTATAGCAGCGTCATCTCTCGATCGAAGTCGGCGTTCTGTAAATCGACACTCAACTCGAAGCGCTCGCTGCCCTCGACATCCAGGGCTTTTTCATAAAAGACGGGCTTTTGGGCGTTGTCACGCCGAGCGACACTCATTGCTACATCGGCTGCACGCATAAGCGCATTCGGTTCTTTGCCGTGATTGGGGGCGAGTGCCACGCCAATGTGAACATCGAGCCGCATTTGACGTCCATCAACTTTGATAGGGTCGGTGAGGGCATAGTACAAACGCTGACTGACCAGATTGGCTGCATCGGGTTTCTCTAGGCCATGCAGTAACACACAAAACTCATCGTTACCGACGCGAGCGAGATCTCGGCTGTCGCCGGCACTTTCCTCTCGACTAATGACGTCGCTGTCTCTCAAGGTCGTCTTAATGCGCTCAGCGAGCTCTCTCAGCACCGTATCGCCCACTTCGCGACCCCGGGTCTCGTTGATTCGCCGCAACCCCTCGCTGTCAATCAAGATGACACCAATGTAGCGCTTTTCTCTCGCTGCTATTTGGATGAGCATGCCCAGTTGCTCGAGCATCAAGCGCCTGTTGGGTAACCCCGTAACCGCATCGTAATAAGCGACCCGCTTAATTTGTCGCTGTGCTTGGCTCACCTGTTCTTCAGCGGCACTGAGTTTTTTACTGGCGCTGTCCACTTTGATTGAGAGCAGTGCTCGATCGACATCGATGCGCGCTTTTAACTTGTGGACCCCTTCGAGAACGCCATTTAAAACATTGGCGATCTCACCGATTTCATCATTGCGCTTGACGGGTAAACGTGTGTTTTGGGGTAGCTCACCGATACTGATGCGGTGGGCAACCTCCGCCATGTGCTCGAGGGGTTTGCCGATCGAGCGAGACAGCACGCGCACCAAAAAGAGGACAATAACAAGCCCTGCTACGACCAGTAACACCGTGAAGACAGCGGTATCGGCCATGACATTTAAAAATTCCTGGCGACTGGTGGCCACCTCGATGTAGCCCACCACAAAGCGTGGCCCTGTGCTACTGGCAGCAAACAGGGCATCGCGATAATTTTGGGGGGTGAGGGAATAATCGATGGGGTTGATAGGCGAGAGAATAGGTACGGACACGACCAAACGCGCACGACTGAAACTCTCCTGCTCTGCCGCAGGCTGTTTGAATTGACTGATGACGTCGACGCGTTCACTGCTCATGCGTGCCGGTCGAGGTGGTTGTTCTGATGTGGGCACACTGGCAATGAGTTCGCCGTCAACATGATAGGCAGCTGCAGTCGAGTTGACTGAAAGTTGCTTCGCGAACTGGGCAAGGTCTCGCTGTACCGAGCTTTCATCCCTGAAATGGATGGTACGTGCCCAGGCTGAGTTAGTGGTCAATGCGGTTTCTATTTCGGCCTGCCACAATACCTGACGCGTTTTATATTCTTGTAGCAGTAATGCGCCACACATTACGCAGCCCGATAGGGCAACGGTTACGATGGAGAGAAGGGAAAACCGCGTACTGAGTCTCACGCGCTCGCCGCCAGATCTTGGTACTGAGGGTCGGTTGCTACCTCGGGGTAAACGTCGAGTAATCGCTGGGGTAAGCCATGGCTGTTGATCATATAGGCGTGTTCCCGTCCGAGCTCGTGGGGGTTGAAGACACCGCAGCTGTGAGCCAGTGTCGTCACTTCTTTCATAAGGTTGTTGGCATAGTTGGCAACGCGCACCGCCTTGTTGCGAGGATCTAAACCTTTTTGCAGGTCTTTGTCATGGGTAGTGATTCCCGTGGGGCAGGTGTTTTGGTTGCATTGCAACGCTTGAATGCAGCCCAAGGCAAACATGAAACCGCGGGCGGTATTGACACAGTCGGCCCCAAGACATAGCGCCGCTGCGACGCCCGAGGGTGTGATCAGCTTACCCGATGCGATCACCCTGATACGTTGCCGCAGGCCGTACTGATTCAATTTATCAACGACCAAGGGCAAGCTTGAAGATAGGGGAAGCCCCACGTTATCCATCAAGCTTTGCGGAGCAGCACCAGTGCCGCCGTCAGCGCTATCGATGGTGACGAAATCCGGTGCATAGTTCAGTCCCATTCGATGGATTTCTGCGCAGAATTCATCGAGCCAGAGTGCTTGTCCAAGAACAAACTTAATACCTGTGGGGCGACCGGTGACTGAACGCACCCGGTGGATCATGGTCAGAAGCGCGGCGGTTGAATCGATATCCGTGTGACGATTGGGGCTTATCGAGTCTTTACCTACCGGTATGCCACGGGTTGTCGCAATAATCTCTGTGACTTTTTCTCCGGGCAATATGCCCCCTTTGCCCGGTTTCGCGCCCTGGGACAACTTGATTTCAAACATCTTGACCTGCTTGTTGGCGGCTACCTCTCGCAGCTTGTCATCACTTAGGTTGCCTTGCAGATCTCGGACGCCGTATTTCGCGGTGCCGATTTGAAAGACAAGGTCGCACTTATCGGCAAAGTGATGGGACACCAGCGCGCCTTCACCGGTATTAAGAAGGATACCGGCTGCTGCCGCCCCCCTCGACAGCGCCTCAATGGCCGGTGCCGATACCGCACCATAACTCATCGCCGAAATGTGGAACACCGAGAATGTTGAGTAGGGTTGTTGGGCATAACCCTGCCCGAAGACGATGGGACGACGCTCCTCTTGCTCTGCGTCGTTATCGAGCTTGGGAAACATACTGTTGAGGAACAATATCTGACCGGGTTCGTTAATGGGTTTGGTGGAACCAAAAGCGATGGTGGGGTCTACGTCCTTTGCTGCACGGGCCACCCAAGCTCGCTGTGCCCGGTTGAAGGGCAGCTCCTCCCGATCCATGGCAAAGAAATACTGACGGAAAAAGACCCCGAGATGCTCAAACAGATAGCGCAAGCGGCCAATAACCGGGTAGTTTCGCCGAATGGCCTGTTCTTTTTGATTGATATCGATAAAGAAAATAATCACGACGGCAATGAAGCCAAACAGGATGCCGGTCGCCAAAACCAGTGCGCTGAACTCCATGACTTGCCACAGAAAATCGCGAATCGGTTGCATTTACCTTATCTCAAATATCGTTACAAGCAGTGTGAAGCTGGCCTCGTGGCTACCCGCCTGTGCGGTGCTACCCGCCACCGAATTACCGGTTCACGTCAACTAGCAACCTACCCGTCACTTGGCCAGCCATCACCGACGATGCTTCGGTTAGCGCTTGAGCTAATGAGATCTCTTTTACCATACCATCCAAGGCCTCGGTATTGAGATACATAGCAATGCACTGCCACGCGCGCTCGCGATGCTCTAGTGGCGCCATGACACTGTCGATGCCGTATAGGGTAACGCCCCTGAGAATAAAGGGCATGACCGTCGTCTGAAGCTTGGGGCTTTCTGCAAGACCACAGGCTGCCACCGCACCGCTGTATCGAGTCTGGGCGCAGGCATTGGCAAGGGTATTGCCACCAACGGCGTCGATAACGCCATTCCAACGCTCTTTTTGCAGTGGCTTGCCAGGCTCTGCCAGTGTCGCGCGATCGATAACCGCATCGGCACCCAAGCTTGTCAGGTAGGCTTCAGCATCGGACTTTCCTGTCACTGCTGTCACCTGATAACCCGCCGCTGCGAGCAACGCTACACTGAAGCTGCCGACGCCGCCGGTGGCGCCCGTGACCAAAATAGGCCCATCATCGGCCACCGTCCCATGGTCGATCAGCGCATTGACGCACAGGGCTGCGGTATAACCCGCAGTACCGATGGCCATAGTTTGTCGAGTGCTGAGCGAGGGCGGTACCTCCAATAGCCAATCACCGTTCACTCGAGCGTATTGGGCCAGCCCACCCCAGTGACCTTCACCAACCCCCCACCCGTTTAGCAAAACGCGGGTCCCTACTGGCCATCGAGGATCGTCGCTTTGCTCAACGGTGCCAGCCAAATCAATACCAGGCACCATGGGGTAGTGGCGCGCAATGGGTGCTGAGCCGGTCAGTGCCAAGGCATCTTTGTAGTTAATGGTCGAGTAATCGACTTGCACCAATACACCCGCATCGGGCAAGTCCGAGTGCTCTAACACGGTGAGTTTTGCAGATTGGCCAGCATCGTCTTTTTCCAGGAGTAATGCATTGAACATGGTGCGGATCTCGTGTTGAGGTGTATTGGGGTGTAGTGAAGCGTGTCGTGGTAGTACTGAGCTCAATGACTGATTTCATTCGCACCAAAGGTACGCGGATAGATGGGTTGCAGATCCCCCGGATATCGCAAGGAAAGCCGTGCGAAATCTAGGTGCTCTGCTACTATCGCCCTGGCAACTTCTGTGCGACACGGCCACCGGCATTGCGCGCATTCGGGGTTGGTAACTATTCACTGGTCAGGAGCCTAACCATGTCATTTTTTGCAAAGAAATGCGACCGCTGCGGGGAGCGCACACGTAACGAAGCCGACGGTAAACCCGTGTGCGATGCCTGTGTTCGAGAGATGGAATTATTGCTTGATGCCGCTGATGAAAACATTCGCCAGTGCCCAGTTGATAACAGCCCTATGACGAAAGAGATAGCGCACATGGTGCTCGTAGACCGCTGCCCCACATGCCAGGGTATTTGGCTCGATGGTGGCGAGTTGGAGAAGCTAAGCGACGATGTCCATGCGGATGCGGTATTGGCAATGACCCGCGGCCTTACCATGGGTATGCATTAATCGCTCCCCTCCAGTGACGCTTGTGTTTTAACCAATCCAGTAAAGAGACACCGGGGATCTCACCATGGCAGAGCCAAAGGAGCAGCGCGACTATATTACCTACGCGGTCGATGAACACCCGCCACACCTCATGTCGGCAGCGCTGGGTTTTCAAACGGTGGCGCTCATATTGGCCGGGATCACCCTAACGCCCATTATCGCGCTGAAGGCGGCGGGGGTCGATCCTGCGGCGGGTGACTGGGTGGTCTTTGCTGCCCTCACCATCAGCGGCTTGATGACAATATTGCAGTCGGCCTCGGTCGGCCCTTTTGGTGCAGGCTATGTGCTTTTTATGGGTACCTCAGGTGCTTTTGTTGCTGTATCCATTGGTGCAATGGAGGCGGGTGGTCTGCCCTTGTTGGGTGCGTTGGTAGCGGCATCATCGCTGGTTCAGTTCGTTTTTTCCCGCCATTTAGGGTTGTTTCGAAAGATCGTCAACCCGACCGTCGGGGGTACGGTCATTACCCTCATTGCTGTCAGTGTCATGCCCATTGGCTTTGGCATGTTAGAGCGGCAACCCGCTAACTACAGCGGACCTGAGAATGCGGGTCTAGTCACATCTGCAGTGACTTTTTTGCTGATTATTCTGCTGTCTTTTTACGGTAACGCTAAGCTGCGCCTGTGGGGTCCGGTGATAGGGGTTATTGCCGGGTGTGTCTTGGCCGCTTTCTATGGATTGATGGATTTCACGCGCTTCAACGAGGCCGATTGGATCGGTCTACCCGCTGTTGGTTGGCCCGGTATCGACACCCGTTTTGGATCTGATTTCTGGATCATGCTGCCCGGATTCATGATCGTTACTATCATTGGCGCCTTGGAGACCTACGGTGACGGTATCGCGATCCAGGAGGTATCAAATCGTACCGAAAAACCCATCAATTACCGTGTTGTGCAAGGCGCGGTTAACGCCGATGGTCTCGGTAATTTGCTCTCGGGTTTAATGGGAACCCTACCGAACACCACTTACTCCACCAGTATTTCAGTGATCGACTTGACCGGTGTCGCATCCCGACGCATTGGTTTATACGGTGGTGGGATTCTCTTGGCACTAGCAACTTCGCCCAAGATATCAGCGCTGCTACAGGCCATACCGGGCCCCGTTGCGGGGGTGTTCATCTTTTTCCTGATCGTTTTATTGTTCGCCCATGGCATTCGTCTCATCCTGACCGACGGTTTTAATTTCGATCATGGAATTATTTTCGGCGTGTCCCTGTGGGCCGGTATCGGATTTCAGGGCCAGTCCGTATTCCATAACCTAATGCCGCCACAGGTGGCACAACTGCTCGACAATGGTATGACAACCGGGGGTATTACGGCCGTTGTGCTATCACTGTTAGTGTCCCTCAAAAGAGGACGCAGTTTCGCCAAGCGCTTTCCTTCGTCTCTCGATTCATTACCCGAGGTGCTCGATTTCGTGAAAGAGCGCGGAAGAGCGATGGGATGGCGTGGTGAAGAACTGAGCAAGCTACAGCTCGCTGCCGAGGAAGCGTTCTTGTACCAGATTGATGACTTTGGCGATCTTGCGGGGCAGAGCACGCGGGTCTCTATAAGAGGTGACGCCCAAACCGTTGCCATTGAATTGGCCTGTGCTCAGGGTAACGACAATATTGAGGCCAGGTTACAAGACTTGCCGGACGCGCCCGTTGGCTACTCCGAAGAGGACGTACGCCTGCGCATTCTGAAAAGTTTTTGCGATGACATTGAGCACCAGCAGTTCCACGGGGGCGATTATTTATCCATGACCTTAACCGCAGCCCCTGATAACGCCATTTCCGGTATTGCCTAGGGAGAGATCGAGCTTATGTCGGTGATCCCGTCAGAGAGTAACGATAGAACTGCTTCAGCTCCATCCTCGTTACCCATTAGGCTCGATGATTTGCTGTTTCGGGTAGCCGTTGTCGTTATTGTCTTTGTGGCAGCGTTGTACGGCTTTTCCGAGGGAGCAGGAACGGAAAACTATGACGATGTCACCGATGACGGGTGGCTGGCCTGGGTCTACTACACGGTTAGCCTATTCGTGTTGGGGGGCATCGAGCTCGGAGCACCCCGACAAGGGGGTGCCCCCGGGACGTACGGTGCCCTGTGGCTTGCTTATTATCTGGCGCCGGTTGTCACCACAACTGTTATTGCCACCACCATTCGCGGCTTACTGCGCGAGCATCGATTGATCGGATTTACACCCTCAAATCATGTGTTAGTCATCGGCACGGGTGAAGTGGTGGACCTGTACATGCAGGCCATCCATGCGGTTGACCCTGATCGCCTCATTGTACAAGTGACTCACTCTGACACTGTGTCGGGCACGCTGCAGCAGGTAAAACCCAGTCTGATGCAAATAGCGGGCAACACCAGCGACCACGATTTTCTCGAGTCACTGTGGTTGGCAGAGGCGTTCCGGGTAGTGGTGCTATCCACTGACGATCTGAATAATCTGGAAATCGCCTGGGAAATTAATGCGCTGCAACCCTTGTTGCCGGTGGTAGCCCATGTATCTGATCTGGCACTACTGCGGCCAGCACACCGCATGGTGCGATCAAAACGCAGCACCGACAGCTATCGTCCCCCAGGTGTGTTCAGTACCCACCGTATTGCGTCATTACGTATGTTTGATGAGGTACTAGAGCCGCGGTTACACGCATCCGAGGGTGTGGCAGAGACCGTTGTCGTGACTGGCTTCGACCATTTCAGTCAGACCCTGGTGGAGCTATTGCTTAGTCGCGGTGCCGGTGAGATCGCAAAGCTCGTGATTGTTGACGAAGCAGCAACAGAGAACATGTTTTTGCTAAAGGACGATGTGGCGTTCAGCGAAGTGCCAGTTGCTTGCGTTGATGGCAACCCTGAACACCCCGCGACATGGGAGGCAGTTGCACAAACTATTGAAGGCAGTGCGTCGACGATTGCAGTACTGGCAACAGCCGATCCGGACAAGAACTTTCGCGCATCGATGTTGCTGCACAATCAACCGGACGCCCCGAAGGTGTATTTACGGTGTTTTCGGCATTCCACGTTTTATCGGGTGTTAGCGGCGCAACTGGATACGGAACTCCTGTGCCTTGAGGATGTGTTACAGCAGGCCCTGGAACATCATTACGAGGCGTTAGCCGCTTCCTGATAATCGGTCTGCTGTTAAAAGGCGCCTAGGGCATCTGCTACGGTGTCCCGTAAATCGAGCAGTGAATCCAGTGCTGAAATCTCTAGTACCTTTTGAACCGGAGGGGTGGCGCTGCATAACTTCAGTGTGCCGCCGCTGCCATTTAATTGCTTGGCCGCTTGAACAAATACGCGCAAACCCAAGCTGCTGACGTATTCAAGTTTTGATAAATCTAGCAACACTTTCGCGCTTTCACAGCTTGCGATTAGGCTCAGTAATTCAGCGGAGGTATTTTCTGCGGAAACCGCATCGAGCCGACCAATAATGGCGCACACCATGATGTCGCCCTCGAGTCGTGACTCAATATTATCTGCCATGGGTATTGTCTCTCATCTAAAGGTTTATCGTCGGTGACTACTGAACAGGCCATTTAGTGCTGCCCGTTACTGCGGTCACTACTGAAAGGTCAGTTCTACCAGAGAAAAGTCGTCTTCAAAGATATCGGACTGCTGAATGGTGGCCACGGTATCACGAATTTGTTTCAAGCCATCGGGTCCACTGGCAAGTGGCTTGCTCAGAAGCGGCATAAAATCTTCCAGGGTCATTTCTCGGCCGTCTTGATACTGCACTTCGTATACCCCATCGCTGTAGACATACAAGCGGTCATCCGCAGCTATGTAGGTGGTCTTCTCTTTAAAAGGCAGCCCGGGCATGGTGCCCACGGGCAGTGCCGGTGTGACCAAACACTCTGGCTCCGCTTGGCCCGCCCGATAGAGTAACGCCGGTGGGTGGCCGGCACTGGCATAGCGTAGCTCTCGACTGTGTCGGTTGTAGACCCCATACCACATGGTGAAGTACATATTGTTGTGGCGCTCCATCTCGAACACATCATTGAGACAGGCAAGCACCGCGTTGGGTTGTTTGAAATCCACATTGCCCAGGGACTCATTGCCCAGCGCGTTCATAACCGATACCGACAGCAGCGCCGCACCAACCCCGTGACCGCAAACGTCTAGCAAGTAAATAATGAGATTGTCGTCGTCAAGCCAGCGGTAGCCAAAGGAGTCTCCCCCAACCGATGAGCAGGACTCAAAATCCCAGCGAATATTGACCGGGCCTTGGGTGGGAGCGGGTAACAGTGAGCGCACATAATCAGCCGCTTCGGCTAGCTCTCCAGCCAGTATACGTTGGTTCTCTGCCAGCGCTTCGAACGCAGCATTGCGCTCGAGTAAGTGAATGTAGCCCTCGGAGTGATGCTTAATGCGCGCCAGTAATTCGATGCGATCGGGCAATTTCACCAGATAATCGTTAGCTCCACGGGTAAATGACTCGGCTTTGACGACGGGATCTTCTTGGCTCGACAGCACAATGGCGGGCACGTGCTTGAGTTGTTCGTGCTGCTTGTACTGCTCCACCAAGGTCAAACCGTCGATACCCGGCATTACCAAATCTTGCAAGATCACGGTCGGTTGAAACGATTCAGCCATGGCAATGGCTTCTTCAGGTTTCTGACAGTAGCTATATTCAAGCCATTCCTCATCGGCCACCATGCGACGCACTGCTTCGCCGACCATACGCTGATCGTCAACCAGTAATACCCTAACAGGGTGTCGTTTGTCTGATATCTCTGGCACTGCTTGTTCGGTCATGGTCAGCACTCACCTTATGTGTTTGATTAAGTAGTCTGCGATTTCGGGTGGATCTGCAACCCAAGCTGCAGCGCCATTGGCCACCGCGGCCTGGGGCATACCGTAGACAACACAGCTCTGCTCAGATTGACTGATGGTATACAAGCCCGCTTCACGCATCTGCAACAGGCCCGCCGCACCATCGCTGCCAATACCCGTGAGAAGTACACCGATACTACCCGCGGGTGCCACTTTGGCCGCACTACTGAATAGAACATCAATGGATGGACAGTAGTAGGAGTCCTTCACGTCTGCAGCAAAACGCAACTGACTTGCGCTCGTTAAGCTGCTGTGGCTGCTGGAATTGAGTACGTAAACGTGCCCCACTTGCAGTGTGGTATCACCGTTGGTGAGCTCAACAGAGAGCTGGCACTCACTCGCTAACCAGTCGGCAAAGCCTTGTACAAATTCCGGGTCGATATGCTGCGCAACGACAACGGCTGCATCGAAGTCAGCGGGTAGCGCCTTCAGGATAGTGCTCAGTACACCGGGCCCGCCGGTAGAGGCCCCCAGTAGCACCAGGCGGCATTGAATGGGTGTGGAGTCGGCTATCGAGCGCGCACTCGTTTTAATACCCTCGCTGGGCAATTGCCTAAGAATATCGAAGATCTTTTTGCGCAGCGCACTGCCATCGTCAGACTGACGATTGTCCCCCACAACAGGTGTAGTGGTGACATCCAGTGCGCCATAGCCCATGGTCTCGTAGACTAAATCTAGATGACCTTCAATGGTGGAGGTGACAATGAGAATCGGACAGGGGCTGTCACGCATGATGCGCCGAGTCGCCTCAGCGCCATTCATGACAGGCATTACGAGGTCCATGAGCACAATGTCAGGGGTGTTGCGTCTGCACTGCTCAACGGCTTGCGCGCCATCCTCAGCGGTCCATACGACCTCGAACGCGAGTTCAGGGGCTAGCGCTTTTTCGATGACTCGGGTCGCGAAGCTGACGTCGTTAACAATGCCTATACGTATGGCCATGGCCCGCTTACCGCTGGGGTCCGCCGATGAGTTCGTAGACGGCATCCACCAGATCTGAGTCGGAAAAACTACTTTTACTGACGTAGTGGTTGGCGCCGGCTTCGAGACCGAGTAAGCGATCTTCATCGCGGTCTTTGTAGGACACAATAATCATGGGCAAGTCGCGCTTAGGTCCTTCGGCGCGCACCCGCTTAACCAGTTCAATGCCGGTCATGCGGGGCATATCGACATCGGTCACCACAAGATCGTAATCAGAGAGACGCACTGCACTCCATGCTTCAAGGCCATCGACAGCAACATCTACCTGATAGCCTGCGTTTTCCAGTAGCTGGCGTTCAGCTTCGCGTACGGTTAATGAATCATCCACGACCAACAGACGCTTGAGCGAATCCTGCGACCTGTCGCCGCTGTGGTGACGACTGCGTAAGCGACCGCTCACAATCAGTGAATCCATTGAACGCTGTAGCTCATCCGCATCTAAAATCAGCACGATTGAGCCGTCTTCGCTGGTCGACATGGCGGCGACATCGGGCACGTCGCCGAGTCGATGATCAAGGGGCCGCACCAACAGTCGCTGTTCGTTCAAATAACGATCGACCACCAACCCGTAATAGCGATCATCATCTTTAAATACCACCACAGACAAGATCTGGCCATCCCCGGTGCCGTCTTGGAGTTCCAGTATTTCTGAAGCATCAATGAGTGCAACTCGACGACCCTCGTGCTCAAAATAAGCGCGGCTTTCAAGGGTGTTGATATTCTCTAAGGCAACGGTGGTAGCGTATTCGATACGCGCTACCTCAATGGCGTACATGTGGCCACCGATCATGACGGTTAGCACTCGCAGTACCGATCGGGTTAACGGCAGTTCCAGATCAAAGCGTGTGCCAATGCCCCGTTCACTGGATAAGCTAATACTGCCGCCTGCATCTTGCACCATGCTGCGAACCGCATCGAGACCCACCCCGCGACCGGAAATTTCAGTGATCTGGCGGGCCGTTGAAAATCCGGGCAAAAACAAAAACTCGAAAATTTCTTGCTGACTTAATGCTTTGGCAATGGCTTCCTGCTCAAGTCCGCGATCGATAATCGTCTTGCGCAGGGATTCCACGTCGATCCCCTGGCCGTCATCGCTGATTTGTACGCGTAAACGACCGCCCTGGTGGAATGCCTCCATGGTCAGGGTGGCCTCTTCGGGCTTGCCGGCGGCAGCGCGGTGGTCAGGGGCTTCGATACCGTGATCGAGTGCATTGCGTGCAATATGATTCAGGGCACTGTCGAGCCGATCGAGAATTTCACGATCGATCATCGTGTCCTCCCCCCGGAGCACCAGCCGACAGCGCTTACCCAGGTCTTTTGATAAATCCCGAACAAGACGCGGATAGCCCCTCAGAATCGTTGAGAAGGGCAGCATACGACCTGTAACCACCTCCCTCGAGAAGCGGTTTGCCATCGAGCCAAACCGACGGGTGAAGCCGTCAAGGCGTTCCTCGTGATCGGCGATAGCCTGGCTGCACACATCGAGTTGTTGTAAGGCTGCTTGAAGTAGTGCGTCGAGTTGTGGATTGGTTGCCTGTTTGTCGATGATGTCCCGAATGCCACCGAGGCTCTTGCGTAACTCCCGTTGCATCACGCGCAACTCAGTCAGGTCATCGGCGATGCTCTCCACCCGGCTGGATTCGACCGAGGCCTCACCCGCAAGACCCGCCAGACGCTCAACAGCGTCGGCGGTGATACGGATGGATTTGACGTCACCCTTTGTGCGCTGTTCAGTGGTGGTGGTTCTCGATGCGCCCTCACTGCTAGCTTCCAGCGTTTCGGCGACAGGGGGCGTCTCGGGGCTGTTGGCAGAGTCCTCTGGGGGCTCAGTGATCACTGCTGTATTTTGTACTTCCGGTTCAACTGCAGCGGCTGGTGGTGGCGTTGACTCGCTCTGTAACTCTCCCGCCCGCGCCTTGCTAAGCTGTTCATGCAGCGAGCTGACGGTTTCGGACTGGGCCTCAAGATCGGCGCCACCCTCGGAAAATGCCTTAATGAAATCCGTCATTTCCAAGAGGACATCGATAATGGCGGGATTTAGGACCAATTCCGCGCGCTGAGCGGCAACAAAGATGTCTTCGGCAACGTGGGTGAGTTTGACGATTGGGTCAATGCCCATGATACGCGCGGCGCCTTTCATGGAGTGGGCAGCTCGCATCAGGCGCTCGAGTAGTTCATCCGAGCTGTCGCTGGTCTCTAAGGCGATGAGCCCATCCGAGAGTTCGCCGAGCTGCATTTCGGCTTCTTCCCGGAACATTTCCAGCATCATGTCATCGCCGAAGCCACTTGAATCTGTCATTGGCACACATCCTTGAGCGCGTGCAACAGAAACTCCTCGTCAAGTATGGCGGTGTCGCGCTCGGCGAGTCGCACCATACCTGTTATATAGCTTGGCGTGGCGTCGCGAATGGATATAGGTGGGGCGGTGATATGGCTTTTTGCGACGACATATAAATTGTCGACTTCATCAGCGACGAAGGCAAAGCAGCCGCTATCATCACTGATCAGTACCATTCGTGGGGATGCACTGATTGTCTGGGCGCTATCGCAGCCAAGTAACACTCCCAGATCAACGCAGGGATGAATATGTCCACGTACCGTCACTAAGCCTCGGAAGCCCGGCTTGAGTCGGTGGGGCACCGGGTGCGGCTCGGTAGGTACTACAATTTCGCGAATGCGAGCGGTATCGAACCCGAGCCAGTCACTGCCAATGCGAAGCACGAGCAGTGACAGCCGCTGATCGGGTGCCACCGCTTCTGTGTCCTTGTCGTCATCGCGATTGTGATAATCGAGTTCCAGCACTTGGTCGAGTACGCGACGGCCCAACGAGGTGTAGACGGGGCAATTGTGGCAGTGGTCAAGGGCGCGTAATTCCGAGCAGCTGCGATCGCCCCAAATGCCGATAACATTGCGGCATTCACCACTGGCTTTGAGTGTGCTGTTATCACCGGACATAGTGATCACGATTTAGTTTTTCGCGTTTACGATGCATGCGTGCCAACCCTGCTTGGTCTCCCGCTGCCTGATAGAGCAAGGTTAAGTGTTCAATACTTTGGTGATGGCAGCCATCAAGATAAAGGGCTTTTTCGAGACTGGCTATGGCGCCGGGTAAATCTCCTTGAGCTTTACGGATGAGCCCCAATAGAGAGTGCGCCTCTGCCAGATCGGGCTGTTGCTGCAGTAACAAGAGCAGTTGGGATTGAGCCTCGGTATAGTGGCCGGTGTCCGCTAGTTCGATAATGTCAGTAAGTCCAGGGATTGTGCTGCCGCTTTCACTTTGCTGGCTCGGCATTGCGATGGTTCGGTTGCGGCTTTCAGACGGTGGCAACACAGCGCTCAATTGCGGTTGTTCTGTGCGCGCCTCAGGCAGCTCAGGGCTGGCGACTCGAACGGATTGGGGTTTGAGCTGTGAATGGCGCACTGGGGTAGGTAAGTGTCTGCGAAAGGCAAAGGAAGCTATTGGCCCTGCGCTTGAGTAGCCCCGATTGAGTAACAAGCCCGCCTCGGCATGGCCGACAAACAATAACCCTTCAGGTTTGAGTAGCCTAGTCAGACTGTCTAACAAGGCGTCTCGGCATTCACTGCGCAGATAGATCATCAGATTTCTGCAGAAGATCGTGTCAAAACCACCGCCGTTGTAGTGTTCACATACATTGAGTGCATTCATCTGAGCGAAGCGAACACAGCTACGCACCGTGTCATTAATTTTGTGACGACCATCGGGTAGGGCTTGGAAATAACGACGCTTTTGCCCTGGGCTCACTAGGCGTAGTCGATTTTCGGTGTAGCAACCTTCTTGAGCATCGAGGAGCCCTCGGGTACTGATATCGATGGCTTCAATGCGAATGGTCTCCGGACGAAAACCCGCCTCTAGCAGCGTGATGGCGATAGAGTAGGGCTCTTCACCACTGGCGCAGGGCACGCAGAGGATATCGACACCGGCTTCGCTGTTTCGCAGGGTTTTCACCAGTAACCCAAAGGGCGTTTGATCCCGGAAAAAACTGGTTTCGCGAATTAATAGCTCGTCGAGCAGTGCCGCCTGTTCCTGTTCGGAGTCTATCAACAGCGCCTCATAGGCGCGCTCATCGCTTGTGTTGCATTGGTATTGGCGGCGTTTTATAGCGGCATCGAGCTGAAGGTCCGAGGCAAAGTCGACGCCGGCGCCAACCGCCCATAGTTGCTCCCGAAGGTGTTGGCGCAGGCTATTCACGGGGCAGTCTCTGAGGGCAACCCTGGCTTGGAGAGCAGCTCTGGCTTTGAGGGCAACTCTGGCTTTGAGGGCAAGTCTGGCTTTGCAAGCTGCTCTGGCGTTGAAGGCTGCGCTGGCTCTGAAAGCTGTGAGGGCTCTGGAGTGCCCGCAGGCTCTGGAAACAGCGCCGCGTTCAGTGACTCGGGAAACAGTTGCTCCGGCTGTACCAGTTGCAACCACTCGCCGTCGTGAATAAGCACTGAGCCCAGACCCATTGCAGAGCCACTAGCCACATTGGGGGGTTGTAACTGGCTGGGATCCACGGACAGCGTGTCGGTTGCCTCTGTGACCAGTAAGCCAAGTCGGTGACGTTTTTCACTCTTGATAAAGCCGACGATGAGTATCCGTGTGCTCAACTTGCGCGGGCTGGGGTTGCCGTCATAAAGCATGGTCAAATCGACCACCGGCACCGCAGTACCTTGATGGTCAAGAATGCCGGCAATGGCGGGATCTGCACCGGGGATGTGGCGCAAGGGTAGCGGTGGCAGCACTTGCTCTATCAAGGTCGCACGGATGGCGTAGCGATCGCCGGCGACGGTGAATGTGAGCAAGAGCATCCCGGTGGCCCTAGCGTTGCGTTTTAAAGCGAATGATTTCTGCACGCAGAGCATCAATCGCTTTGAGTAATTTATCAGCGGAGTCAGACAACAGCTGTGATGAGCCATCGGCGGACTCAGCAATATGCCGGAGTTGGCTCATCGCTTCTTTGATTTGCGTTGCCCCGGCAGCCTGTGCCTGCATGCCTTCATGGGCAGAAACAAAACGAGGCTGAATGGCTTCAACACTTTCAATGATCAGACTCAATTGCTCACCCAGGCGTGTTACCTCAGTGACACCCCCGCGAACCTGCTGACCGAAGCGATCCATTTCCATAACACCGCTGGTTACCGACTGCTGCATGTCGCGGACGATGGTTTCAATATCCAGGGTGGCAATGGCGGTTTGATCGGCTAATCGCCGTATTTCTCGCGCGACGACCGAGAAGCCAAGACCATGCTCGCCGGCTTTTTCCGCTTCAATAGAGGCATTCAGTGATAGCAGGTTGGTCTGATCGGCGACTTTCGAAATGGTGGTTACGACGGCCCCAATATTGTTGGCACGCTCTGCGATAACTTCAAGTTTGGAGGAGATGAGCTGGGTAGCTGTTAGCAACTCGTCCATGGTCTGCTCCATTTTGTGCAGGTCTTGCCGACCATCGCTGGCGACCGCGACGGTCGCGTTACTGGCATCGGAGACTTCACGCATGGTGATTAATAGTTCTTCCGAGGTGGCGCTAATTTCTGTAACAGACGCGGAGATTTGATGGGTGGAGGCGGAGAACTCGTGGCTGATATCGTTTTGGCGAAGCGCTGCTGATTTGATTTCAGTCGCGACACTGTTTAGATCAATAGAAAAGCCCTTGATTCGCGTAATCACAGCGCTAAGTGCTGTCACCACCGAGCGCATAGCCGTTAATAAAACGCCGACCTCATCGTCACTACTGACATCAATTTGTTGTGTCAAATCCCCATCGGCGATGCGCTCAGCGGTAGTAGCCGCTGTTGCTATTCGTCGCAGGGGGATGCTGACGGCCCAGACGGAAATGCCTAGCGCTAGTAAAGCGCCCACGAGTAGCAACAGGGAAACTCTATTCAGAGTGGTCCATATCGGTGCCAAAATTTCGCTTCGATCGACCGAAGTCAGTAGCAGCCAGTCACCGGTGTTAATTCGGTGTGAGACTAAGTAGCTGCTCTCGCCGGTTATGGGATCGACACCGGTGGTGATGTGTGACGTTGCTTCACTTAGATAGAGGGGCTCCAGCACCGCTGCATAGGGGGTTGCTTCAATCACTCGCCCGGTGAGCTCCGGGTCGTCGGTGGCGCTGATGATTCGGCCCCGTGCGCTAACCAGCACAAAGCTCTGGGAAGGGAATTTTTTGAGCTCCAGCAATACCTGGTCGATATCTGTGAGTGCACGATCAACCCCGCCAATGCCTCGGAATTGCCCATCGATAATGATGGGGGCCGTCTGTTCTACAATGAGTTTACCCTCGTACAGATAGGGCTCGGTCATCATGTAGCGATCACGTTCTGAACGGCTCGTAGTGCGCTGTGCATACAGGGCACTGATGCCTCCCGTGAGTTCAACCCCTAGTGATTCATCAACACCGTTGAAGCGATTTTTGACACCCCGGTAGTAGTAACTGCTGTCCATATCGACCAGCTCGGTCAATTCAATCTTTGACTTGTCCCCCTGTGAGCGGAACCAGTAGGGGATGAAGCGCGTGTCGTCGCCAGAGTGCGCTATGGGCGATCCGGCGTCCACAGCTTTGTCATAGGGCTCATAGGCAACATAAGCGCCGGTAAAGTCGTCGGTGTTAGCCAGTACGTTGCGTGTAAAAGCTAATGAGGTCTCGGTATCCCCATACATGCCTGATGCTTGCGCCGTCGCGATGAGCTTGGCGGCCAAAATAGCCTGATGGTTGGCTTTGTCGATCACCGAGGCGGCACCTGCGACGACTTCTTGCAGGTAAGATTCCTGATCTTGCGTGCGGGTCTCGTGAAGGACATACAACAGAAATCCAGAGCTTAGGATCATCGTGACCAGTACTGGCGCACCCGCTGCGAGTAGGATTTTGGATTTCAGCGTCACTGTTGGTTCGCTCGCTCGATAGTAGACGGCGTTAGATCCGCCTCTGACAGGGTTTTTCCCATGGTTAAATGATTGAAGCCATCCCGGTGGTTGTAGCTGATGTCATCCATCAACTGCCGCAGTAGAACGAGTCCCAACCCCCCAATCTGCATATCTTCCAACGGCTTATCGGTATCGGGCGCTGCCTGCGTCAGTGGATTGAAGGCAATTCCGTTGTCTGAAAAACGTAAGGAGAGCGAATCATCTTCAAGCCCCATGCTCACCTCTACCTGGGCCTCAGTACCGTCGCTGGGCTGGCCATGCATGCAGACGTTGACCAACAATTCCTCGAGCACCAACTGCAATTCAAATTTCATTGAATCGCTTATACCTCGTGCCGAGCAGAACGCATCAATGAAGTCATTGACGTCTTCCACCGAGCCTACTGTTGCAGGCAATTTGATCGAAACGCTCACGGCAGTTCCTCAGGTGGTGATGACCCGCTGGTGTTAAACGGATTCATCAGAGCCTACATCGAAATGCTGGATACCCGTGTTCAATGAGTCGACAGCCGTATTGAGTTGTCCGGCGATTGATTTCATGGTCTCTGAAGACGTTTTGGATATTTCGCTGACATCTCGCAGTGACACCACGGCCTTGCTAATTTGACCAGCGCCAACAACCTGCGCGCGCATACCCTCGTAAACGCTTTCAAACCGGGGTTTTATTTCTTCGACCGCTTTAATGATGTCGCTCAGCTCACCGCTGATTTGTGCGGTCTGCAAAACACCGTTTCTGACCTGCTCATCGAAGCGCTGCATTTCATCGACACCGCTGGCCACGGATTGACTCATCTCACTGATGATGAGATCGATATCGAGGGTCGCGACAGCGGTTTGATCGGCGAGTCGACGGATCTCTCTGGCTACTACTGCAAAGCCTAAACCGAATTCCCCCGCCTTCTCGGCTTCAATAGCCGCATTGAGTGATAGTAGATTGGTCTGATCGGCCACCTTGGTAATCGTAGTTACCACGACACCGATGTTGGCCGCTCGCTCGGCAATGAGTGCCAGCTTCGACGAAATGGATTCAGAGGCTGATGCCAAGGCCTGCATCGCTTGCTCCATATCATTGAGCCCACCCCGTCCTCGATTGGCGACCGACGCGGTTTCATCCATCGAGGATGACACTTGTTCCATGGTGTCGAGCAGCGCTGAAGAGGTGCTGGAAATTTGATTCACCGCCGCAGCAATTTCGCCGCTGGTGGCTGCAAAATTACTACTCACGGTTTCTTGTTGATCGGCGGATGCCACGATGTCGACAGCGGTTTGAGAGAGTTGGCTGCCGGACTCTTTGACCCGGCCTATAAGCGCTCCGAGCCGGTCGACCATTTTGGCGATAGATGACAGCAGCAGGCCCAATTCATCGCCGCTCTTGGTCTCGACTTCGAAGGTTAGATCCCCCTCGGCGACCCGCTCAGCAGCCAGTGCTGCGGTACGGATAGGTGTCACGATTGTTCTTGCCGCAAGTTGGCTAATGACGATCGCTGTGGCCGCAAATATTACGACCCCTATCGCGAGCCAGCCAATACGGCGCGACGATTCAGCTTTTTGCTCGGTAAAGGTTGCCGCCAGATTCTCCCGCTCATCGGCCACGATTTGATTTGATAGTTGCTCCATGAGGTTGAGTGAGTCCATCATGGAGCGGTTAACCTCGAGGGCGGCGTTATCATCGTTTGATCGTGCTTTGCCAATGACTTGCATCAGTGCCGGTCGGGTTTCTGCGAGCAGTGTGCTGAGCTGTTCGACGTCGGGGTTGCCGATGAGCGTCGTTTGCAGCGTCTGTATATTTTCATCCATTAGTGCCAGGGCTTTAATGGCATTTCGAGACGCTGCGCGAATCCGTGCGGGCTCCGTCTCGGCGATGAGTTGTGCCTGTGCTCGCATCATATCGATGAGGAATGAGCGACTGTCTGCGGCCAGTTCCGCTCGTGCCTGTGAGGCGGATAGTGCAGTCTGCAGTGCCGCGTTCTGCTGGAACAATGCGATAGAGCCCGCAACCCCGGTGAGCACAGTCCCAAGAATGAAAAGCGCTGAAAACGCTGCGGCTTTGGCCCGCAACCCCAGCCGCAATTGGGGCCGCCCAGACGCTTTTCTGAATCCGGTTAACAGTGCTGTGAGCTGCATGATATTTCCCCTAGCTTAAAACGATCGCCGTGTGCTGACTTGGCGCTGGGACCTGCGACCGTTTTGCACCACTGTTTATTGCGCCACTATCTATTACGCCACCATTTGCGCCATTCTATTAGGATTAGGGCTGCTCTCGGATAGTTTCGAGATAAAACGCGACGTCGTCGATTTCTTGCTCCGTGAGTTGGAGTCCCCAAGGTGGCATCACCGAAGACCGCCCCATGGCTTCTCCACCCAAAGCAATAATGCTGCGCTTATAGGCGGGTAGCTTATCGGAGGTGACCAGGTTGGAGGGCTTCGGATCATAGAGAACGGCAGCCCGGCCCTGACCGTCGTGGTTAACCCCATGGCACAGAATGCAGTTGGTTTGATACACCACCCTACCGCGGGCCTCTTGAGCGCCTACGACCGAAAGATAGGCCACAACATCGTTGGTTTGCTCTTCCGATAGCTCGTCTTGCCAGGGGGGCATATAGGGTGAGCGGCCAACAGCTTCGCCGCCCCCGCGGATGATGGCGTGTAATTCATCGTTATTCAGCGCCCCCGAGATGCGCAATTGCTCGGCGTTGTAGAGCGCGTTAGCCCGAGCAATGCCATTGCCCGCCTCACCATGGCAAACAACACAATACACTTTGTAGACAATGGCGCCGCGTACAACGGGTTTGTCGGCCCCGCCACGGCGTGCCCACGCTGGATCGGCCGATAGCAATACAAGCGATAGCACGCCAAGCAGGGCTGTTAATCGTGCGCCTAACAGGCTTGAAAGTCGCACCCTATTCAACCTCAATGGTCATGTACATGTCGGGGTGAATGGCACACTCCACTTCAACCAATCCCGGTTTGTCGAAGGACACCGAGCGAGATTCGCCGCTGGGGTAGGAGCCTAGGTCGAAGATTTGCGTGGCTGATAGCGAGAAGATGTTGTGGAAGAAAGGATCGCTATTGCGAAAGCTGACTGAATCGCCCGCAGAGACTGTCAGCGATTCCACCTCTGTGCCATCGATAACGAAGGTCTTGTCAATTTGATCCACGATCACGTCATCGGCATGGGCGCCACTTATGGTGAGCGCGAGGGTAGCGAATAGGGCGTAAAAACGGGTTTTCATGATTCGGGACTCCAAAGGCTCACTGGGGCAGGACTGGAATAGTTTCCGTCAGCGGGTTAATACTGTTGAGGCTGTCTAGAAATACCACTAAGTCGTCGATTTCCTGTGTCGACAAACCCAGGGGCTGCATCATGGGGGATAAGCCCTCAACGGGCTCGCCGCCACTGTTGTAATGCTCGATCACCTCGCGCAGGGTGTTGTAAGCACCGTTGTGCATATAGGGCGCCGTGCGGGCCAACTCCCGTAAGGTGGGCGTTTTAAAGGCACCCATTACCGCGCGAATTGGTCTGACGGCGTAGCGCCCTGGATCTTGCTCCCCGTGACTCGGCAGACCGATATTGTGAAAGCCGTCATCTTGGAAGTTGAAACCGTGGTGACACACGCTGCAACGGGCTTTACCCTCGAATAACGCAAAGCCGCGTTTTGCAGCATCCGACAGTGCACTGTCGTCCCCTTTGACCCACAGGTCAAAGGGGGCGTCGGTGGTCAGTAGCGTCCGTTCATAAGCGGCAAGTGCTCTACTAATGACGGATGCGCTGATTCCCTCGCCGGGATAAGCCGCATCGAACAAAGGTCGATAGCCTTCGATAGCTTTGAGTTCTTCGATCAGCTCATCCATGTCCTGGTGCATTTCGGTGTCGCTGACGATTGGCCCCAGCGCTTGCGCTTCAAGGGACCTGACTCGTCCATCCCAGAATTGGAATTTGTTGTAGGCGGTGTTGAGTACTGTGGGAGAGGCGCGACTGAGGGTTGTCATATTGTGCCCAATACCCGTTGCCAGGCCATCAGCCCAGCCAACGGCAGGGTTGTGACAGGTGGCGCAGCTGATCCAGTTGGAGCCCGACAGTCTCGGATCAAAAAATAGCACCCGCCCCAGAGCCACCCGCGCTTCTGTGGTTTGGTTATTGGCGGGAGGTGGCTGAATGTCGGGCCGCTGGTAGTCGGCGCGCCCTGCAAGCGCAGGTACAGACAGGTTCATGACTGAAAGCACAAAAAGCAGCGCCCAGACAGACGGTCTAGTGCATTCGGACCCCGATAGGGCTCGGTTGTTTAGTCTCATTTCAGCGCCTCAGCTCTACTCGAGTGACGAGATTTGTGGCGGGCTTGCATTCACTTCGCAAACTATAGGACAAATTCGAGACGTTCGCGATATCGCAGCGATGACGAACGGGTGTGTCGACACCATCAACCATCCTTTCCTATACTGCCGGTGGCCCCGTGGCCGGCACGCCAGTGTCAAGCCACATCCCTATGCGAACCGACAGATAAAAGGACGCTCCTATTATGGCGCTCGTTGATTTGGAAAACTTGAAGGCACTCCTCAAAACAGGTTCAAGCGCTGTTGATGAGCGTGATACTTTCAAGCAGTTGTTGCTCACTATTCTCACCAAGGCATCCCGTGTTGATTTACACACGGACAGCTCGGAAGTCGAACTGATTCAGCGCATTATGCAAGAGTACACCGGCGAGAGCTTTGACAGCGCTACCATCCGCAGTGAAGCGATTGCCCAGGCTCAGGAGAGCTCGCTGCGGCCAGTGGCCAAACTTGCCTCGAAGGTCTCCGAGGACATGCGCGTTTTGGCTATTGGCGCGCTGAAAGAGGTCATGGCGGCGGATGACCGTATCAGCTATGCGGAAATCGATTATTTCAACGCGGTGGCTGCGGCTATGCGTCTGAGCTTCGCCGACGTCGCTGGTTTGTTGCAGGACTGAGCCTGCAACATAAGCAAATAGTGGTACCGGAGGCCGGACTTGAACCGGCACGCTTTTAAGGGCGGGGGATTTTGAATCCCCTGTGTCTACCAATTCCACCACTCCGGCTTGGAACTGAAGGGCGCGGAGTATAGCAATCTCGTCACAAACGGCAATCACTGAGTGTCACTAAGCTCCCATTAGGGTAAACTCCGGCCCCGACTCAGGCGCCGGGACGGGCTCGGCAGCGTGTTTCTGAGTATCTCGAGGGGAGAAAAGACATGGCGATGACGCTGGTTAAAAAGACCGCAGACTACCGAATTTTCAAGCGTGGTGATGAGCGCTACGCGGTTCAAGATGGACGTGGCAAGCCCATCAATGGGGAAGAGAAAGTCAACATTCTGGTCGCTGAATCACTGATCACGGTTAGTGTCCCCTCGGCACCTGAACCCGAATCCGAGGCTGAGCCGGAAGCCGAGGCACCCGCCGAAGAGGCAGCGGAGGCTTCAGAGTAACAGTTGTTCTGTTACAGCGAATATCCCAAGAGCCGGCAACTTGCCGGCTTTTTTGTGACAGGGTTTCATGCGGGTTCCTCGTCACAAACTGAACAGGAGACTGTCGCAGTATGATGCGTCGCCAAGATTTTTCCTTTGAATTACCTCCAGAACTCATCGCACAGGAACCTCTACCCGAGCGCACCGCGTCTCGACTGCTCGTGCTCGATGGCGCCTCGGGCCAGGTTGATCATCGATACTTCACTGATATCGTCGATTGGCTAACCCCCAACGATCTTCTGGTTTTTAACAATACGAAAGTGATTCCGGCCCGTTTATGGGGTCAGAAGCAGAGTGGCGGTCGGGTCGAGTGTTTGGTGGAGCGCATTCGGGGTGACGGGACAGCGGCGGTCCATATTCGTGCCAGTAAGTCACCGAAGCCCGGCGGCTGTATTTTCATTACAGCTGATGAAAACGCCGACGTTAGTGAATTTGCTTTGCGGGTCATAGGGCGAGAGGGTGCGCTGTTTATTCTTGAGCCCGAGCAGGGCACATGGCCTGATTTATTGCGACGATTTGGCCATATGCCATTACCGCCCTATATTGAACGCCCCGACGAGGCGAGCGATAAAGAGCGTTATCAAACGGTGTTTGCCAAGAATGAGGGGGCGGTCGCGGCGCCCACTGCCGGGCTACATTTCGATCAGTGTTTACTCGATGACATCAAAGCCCGGGACGTTGCCAGTGTCGAGTTAACGCTACATGTGGGCGCGGGCACGTTCCAGCCCGTTCGAGTCGACGACATCCGTCAACACGCCATGCACAGCGAATACTTGGAGGTATCCGAATCGGTTGTCACCGCAGTAGCCGCTTGTCGACAGCGGGGTGGACGCGTGGTGGCTGTTGGCACGACCGCGGTCAGGTCCCTAGAGACGGCGGCTCAAACGGGACAGCTGAAACCCTTCAAGGGCGAGAGTGATATTTTCATTTACCCTGGCAAGCCATTCCATGTGGTCGATGCGATGATTACGAATTTTCACTTGCCGGAGTCCACATTGGTGATGCTGGTGTCCGCCTTTGCGGGTCGTGAGCGGGTGCTCAATGCCTACGCAGAAGCTATTCGACAGCGCTATCGCTTTTTCAGCTACGGCGATGCCATGTTGGTGACTCCTCATCCAGATGCCAGAGCGCAAGGTTTGAGTGATGCAATTTGAGCTGTTAGCACAAGACGGCGTCGCGCGCCGAGGGCGAATGACCTTCGAGCGTGGTGTCGTCGAGACTCCCGCCTTCATGCCCGTGGGCACCTACGGCACGGTGAAGGGCATGCTACCCAGGGATATCGAAGCTATCGGTGCCCATATCGTGCTCGGTAATACCTTTCACCTGTGGCTGCGACCGGGTACCGACATTATTTGCCAGCACGGTGATCTGCACGACTTTATGTCTTGGCGGGGCCCAATTTTGACCGACTCCGGTGGCTTTCAGGTATTCAGCCTTGGCGCTATGCGTAAAGTGGCTGAAGAGGGCGTGACATTTCGCTCGCCGGTGGATGGCGCCAGGGTCTTCCTTGATCCTGAAACCTCCATGGGGATTCAGCGCGATTTGGGCAGCGACATTGTCATGATTTTTGACGAGTGCACACCGTATCCGGCCATTGAGGAGGAAGCGCGGCAATCGATGGCGCTGTCATTGCGCTGGGCTCAGCGCAGTAAACAGGCACATGGCGACAACCCATCGGCGCTGTTCGGTATTGTGCAAGGTGGTATGTACGAATCACTTCGCCGCGAGTCGCTGGCGGGCTTGGTCGATATTGGCTTTGATGGTTATGCCATCGGTGGTTTGTCCGTGGGTGAACCTAAGGATGAGATGATGCACGTGCTCGATGTCACCGCCGATCATCTGCCCCCAAATAAGCCCCGCTATTTGATGGGTGTCGGTACCCCCGCGGACCTGTTAGAGAGTGTGCGCAGGGGTATTGATATGTTTGACTGCGTCATGCCCACCCGAAATGCTCGTAACGGGCACCTGTTCACCAGCACCGGCGTCATTAAGCTCAAGAATGCAAGGCACAAGACCAGCACCGCCCCGGTTGATGCCAATTGCGACTGCTACACCTGTCAGAATTTCACTAGGGCGTACCTGCATCATCTAACAAAGTGTAACGAGATGTTGGGCTCGCAGTTGGCAACCATCCATAATCTACGGTACTACCAAAACCACATGGCAGGTATTCGTCAGGCTATTGAGGCGGGGGAGCTCGATGGGTTTGCCACGGCGTTTTACAGTGCCCAGGCAAATCCCGAGCCGTAATTCACACCCCCGCGTTAGTGAGGTGAGCGCAACCTGCGGGTGATACAGGAGAGTCCATATGAAATACGCATTGGCAGATAAACGGGTACGGCTAGAGGGCGACGGGCATTTCATTGCACCCAATGCCGCCGTCATCGGTGATGTCTTACTGAAGAGCGGTGCAAGTGTCTGGTTCTCAGCGGTTATCCGTGGCGATGTGGAATACATAGAGATTGGGGCCGGTGCCAATGTTCAAGATGGTGCAGTACTGCATGCAGACCCAGGCACGCCGTGCATTGTTGGTGACGGGGTTACGATTGGTCACAATGCCATGGTCCATGGCTGCACCTTGGGTGAGGGGACGTTGGTCGGCATCAACGCGGTGGTACTCGACGGCGCCGTGGTGGGTAAGAACTGTCTGATTGGCGCTGGCGCCTTGGTAACCGGTGGTACCCACATACCCGACAATTCGTTGGTCTTAGGCGCGCCGGCAAAGGTCAAAGCCACGCTAACCCCAGAGCAGATAGCCGCCATGTCGGCGGGGGCGCAGCATTACATAGAAAATGCAGTACTTTTTAATGACAAGCTCGAGGTGATGGATGACTGAGCACGGTGTGAAATCCCCCTGTATTGCCGTCTGCGTGCTCGACGTGGACGATATCTGCGAAGGCTGCTTTCGCACAGGCGATGAGATCACCGATTGGTTTATGGCGGATGATGATCAAAAGCGTGAGATTCTCGCCCGTTGTCACGAGCGCCGGGACGCCCGTCAGCCTATTAAGTTGCTCTAGTTTCTGCTTTGCTGGGCGCCCAGTTGCCGCCCAAGATAAGCCTGCCAATGCCGTTGTCAGCTAGTCACTGTGGTCGGTGCCGCTCAGTCGCTTGATCCGCACTTTGCTGATGAGTGTGCCCTCGATAGCCTCCACCTGCAGTAGATAGCCCGGGATTTTCACGGCCACCGAACCGCTTGGGAAGGCTTCCAAAGCTTCGAGTGCCAGGCCACTGAGGGTTTTGGGGCCGTCTGTGGGTAAATCCCAGCCCTGTTGTTTGTTGAGATCTCGAATACTAATGGTGCCCGAGCACAGATGACTGCCGTCATCGAGGGCCTGAACTTCTTCGCTTTCTTCCGCCAGGTTAGAGGTGAACTCGCCGACGATTTCTTCGAGGATATCTTCGAGAGCTACCAGTCCCATGACATCTCCATACTCATCGACCACCATGCCCAAGCGGACCTTTTTTTGCTGAAACTGCAGCAGTTGGGTGTGCAGTGGCGTGTTTTCTGGAATGAAGTAAGGGGTTTCAATTTCTTGCAGCAGTGCCTCCCTATTGAGCCCGTCGGCACTGAGCACTCGGCTTAGGTTACGCATGTGCAAGACACCTTTAATGTCGTTAATGTCTTCGCGCCATACGGGCAGCAGAGTGTGTTTGCTCTCCTGGAGTTGGCTCAGGATATCGTCGTCGCTGTCATCGAGATCAATACCGTAGACTTCATTGCGAGGCACCATGATGTCGTCAACGGTGACCTGCTCTAAGTCGAGAATGTTCACCAGCATGCGTCGGTGTCGCGAGGGAATCATAGCCCCTGACTCGGTGACGATAGTGCGCAGCTCCTCCTGCGATAGCGCCTCGCCGCTCTGCTTGTCGGGTCGAAACCCCATGATGCGCAAAATGCCGTTAGTAATACTATTAATAGCTGCCACGAAAGGCATGAACAGCTTCAGCATCGGCCACAACACGAAGCTAAAGGGGAAGGCGACCCGTTCAGGATGCAGTGCGGCAATTGTTTTCGGGGTGATCTCAGCGAAGATCAAAATAACGAGGGTAAGTAGCAGGGTGGCAATGGCAATACCTGCGTCGCCGTAGAGTCGGATGGCGATAACCGTGGCAATGGCCGATGCCAAAATGTTGACAAGGTTATTGCCAATAAGGATGAGGCCAATGAGCCGGTCTGGCCGATCGAGTAATTTTGAGGCACGGCGCGCGCCTCTATGGCCCTGATTACGCAAATGCTTCAACCGATATCGGTTCAAAGACATCATGCTGGTCTCAGAGCTCGAGAAAAACCCGGATACCAAAATCAGTACAACAAGGGCGGTGAAAAGTAGTCCCAGCGGGGCGTCGTTCAAGGAGCAGTGCTTCGGTTAGACTGAACTGCGATGGTGTAAAAAAAGTTGGGCGCTGGCAAGCATCTATTGTTGGTTCTGTGATGACATTGGCGCTTTAGTTGCAAGTAGCCAGCGAGAGCTCATTCAAACCAGTAGTTCCAATACCAACTTAGACCCAAAGAACCCCAGGCACATGCAGGTGAAGCCCGCAAACATAAGGGTTACTGCGGTCGCGATGCGCCAGCCCGTACGCCAATGCACAATGAGCGTGACGCTGAACAGCACCCAGGCCACCAGTGTTAGAACTGTTTTATGCACGATGTGCTGCGCAAACAAATCGTCGATGAAAACGGCCCCTGCCACGATAGCCGCTGTCAATAAAAACGTGCCGGCGGTGAGTAATTCAAAAAACATGCGCTCCATCAAATCGAGGGCTGGCAGCATACGCAGCAACCCCTTGGTTTGGTGTTGTCGTAGTCGAGTCATTTGTGCTGATACCAGACCCGCCTGAAGCGTTGCCAAGGCCAGTACCCCAAATGCCACCAGCGCTAGGGTGATGTGTAAAACCAGTCCGTCGGTGAGCCCTGTCAACGGCGCGCCCGTGGCTGGCGCAAAGGCATTAAGCAGCACGGCAATGGCGGCTAAGGGGAAGGTGACGATAACCAACATATGAATAGGGCGAAACAGCAGCGTTGAAACGCTCAGGGTGGCCATGGTCAGCAGAATGAGCGATGACACCTTGTAGAAGCCAAGGTTGAGAGAGCCATCCCCGAAACTGAGCATGGCTATAACCCCATGCACCATGACCGCCGCCAGCGCCAGTGCGGTGACCTGCCGTACCGGCTTCTGTTTGCTGGTTTCCAGTGTCATCAGATGGCGGCCGCTAGCGCTTAGGTACAGGGCGGCGGCAATGATGGCCAGGGCTGCATCTAGTAGGTTTGGACTTGAGCTCACGGTTCTGCCTTGCGCTGATTGGATTGGGTAATAGTAGCCACCTGCGTATACTACGCCATTAGCACCTTTGCGGGGGTGCCGTGGGCAATCACATTTTTCGGTCAGGACAGGAACAACATGTTTGAAGGATTAAGCGAAAGGCTGTCGGGCAGTCTGAAAGCCATGGCGGGGAAGTCCCGCCTGACCGAGGACAATATCCGTGACACGTTACGCGAAGTTCGGATGGCGCTGTTGGAGGCTGACGTTGCGTTGCCCGTGGTCAAGCAGTTTACCGATGCGGTTAAACAGCGTGCGGTCGGAGCCGAGGTGGCGCAAAGCCTGTCGCCGGGACAAGCCTTTTTAAAAATTGTCCAAAGTGAACTCGAGAGCACCATGGGTAGTGCTAACGAGGGTCTCAATCTCAATAGTCAGCCTCCGGCGGTTGTGATGGTGGCTGGTTTGCAGGGGGCGGGTAAAACCACCTCAGTCGCTAAGTTAGCCAGATATCTGATCGAGCGGGAGAAGAAAAAAGTATCGGTGGTGAGCGCAGATGTATATCGCCCTGCCGCCATCAAACAGCTGGAAACCTTGGCCGCCGATGTGGGTGCTCGATTTGAGCCCTCTACTGCCGATGAAAAGCCTATCGATATTGTTAACCGTGCGGTCGCCAGCGCGCGTGTAGCCTTCAGCGATGTGCTACTGGTCGACACTGCGGGTCGTTTGGCCATTGATGAAGCCATGATGGCCGAAATAAGCGCACTGCATGCTGCGGTCGAGCCGATTGAAACCCTATTTGTTGTCGATGCGATGACAGGTCAAGATGCGGCCAACACCGCTAAGGCGTTTGGCGATGCGCTACCCCTGACGGGGGTCATCCTGACTAAAGTTGATGCCGACACCCGCGGTGGCGCGGCGTTATCTGTACGCACGGTTACGGGCAAACCCATTAAGTTTCTTGGGGTGGGCGAAAAAACCGATGCCCTCGATCCGTTTCATCCAGACCGGCTTGCCTCGCGCATTTTGGGTATGGGCGATGTGTTGTCGCTCATTGAGGAGGCCGAGCGGAAGGTCGATAAGAAGAAAGCCCAAAAGCTGGCAAAAAAAGTTCAAAAAGGTGGTCGTTTCGATCTGGAAGACTTTCGCGACCAGTTGCAGCAAATGCGCAATATGGGCGGTATTGGCGCCATGCTCGACAAACTGCCGGGTATGGGCAACATGGCCCAGGCGGCACAGAACGTTGATACCCAACAGTTTGTGCGCATGGAGGCGATGATCAATTCGATGACGGCGAAAGAGCGTCGGAACCCCGACATTATTTCCGGATCCAGAAAACGCCGCATCACCGCAGGCTCGGGTACTCAGGTGCAGGACTTGAACCGCCTACTCAAGCAGCACAAGCACATGCAGAAGATGATGAAGAAGATGAAAGGCGGCGGTATGCAAAAAATGATGCGCGGCATGGGCGGCATGATGCCCCCAGGCGGTGGCTTACCACCTGGAGGTTTTCCTCCGGGTCGGTAGTTTTTCAGTACGCCCTTTTCCCCTGCAGGGGTTTCATGTATCCTCCGCCTCCTTTATTTGCGGTCAGCGTCCCGTTGGGTGGCTGACACCACATGGTTTTTACTGAGGAATCAACAACATGGTAGTTATTCGACTGGCTCGTGGTGGCTCCAAGAAGCGGCCTTTCTACCACGTCACCGTGGCGGATCACCGCAACTCACGCAATGGTCGATTCATTGAGCGCGTGGGTTTCTTTAATCCCATCGCTCGCGGTCAAGAAGTGCGCCTGCGTCTCGATCGAGAGAAGATCGAGGAATGGGTAGCGAAGGGCGCTCAGTTGTCACCACGCGTGCGTGATCTGATGAAAGAAGCCCCTGTGGCAGAAGCTGACGCAGCCCCCGAGGCGGCGTAAAGCGGGTAGCAGCGTTAACGGGTCATGGGCGAGCCGTTAACGCTGGCACAGGTGCTTGGTGCCTATGGCATCAAAGGTTGGGTAAAACTCAGGGTTTGGCTGGAACAGCCCGAGTTGTTGGCAACTTTGGGAACGGTAACGTTGGTACCCGAGCGTCCAGAGCGCCGGTTGCCAACTAAATTGACAGAAATACAAGCGATTAAATCCCACGGCAAAGGCTTTGTAGCGCAGCTGCGGGGTATCGACGATCGCGACGCTGCGGAGGCGCTGAAGGGGTGGCATGTACAGGCCCCGGAAAGTCACTTACCGCGAGCCGGTGATGGGGAGTTTTACTGGCGGGACCTCGTAGGTCTCGACGTGTGGTGCTACGACATCGACAGCCCTTCGGGCACACCGCCTGTTGTCCTTGGTGTGGTCGACTATCTGTTGGATACCGGCGCCAACGACGTCATGGTGATAGCGGCCACAGACCGCAGCATCGATGATAGAGAGCGGCTTATTCCTTGGATTTTGGATGACGTCGTTGTCAAAGTGGATTTGAGTGAAAAGCGCATAGAGGTGCGGTGGTACCTCGATGCTTAAGCAGCCACCTCGATTTACGGTGGTAACCCTATTCCCTGAGTTAGTTGAGGGGATAGCGCAGTGGGGTGTGACAGGTCGGGCGTTCGAGCGCGGTTTATGCCAGCTGGCATTGTACAACCCCCGCGATTACGCCGATGACCGTCACGGCACTGTCGATGACAGACCTTACGGGGGCGGTCCCGGCATGGTCATGCAGGCGCCGGTTTTAGATCGGACTGTGGCGGCGGCACGCGAGGGATGTAGCCGGCCGGTAACGGTGCTTGCATTGACGCCCCAGGGGCGTCGTTTTGATGACAACATGGCGCGTGAGTTCGCTGGGTTGTCGGAGCAACGAGATTTGGTGCTCATCGCCGGTCGGTACGAGGGCTTTGATGAGCGATTTATCGCGGAATCGGTCGATGCTGAGGTGTCGGTGGGGGATTTCGTGGTAAGCGGTGGTGAATTGCCGGCAATGTTGGTTCTAGACGCCATCATTCGCCTGTTGCCCGATGTACTGGGTCACCACGCGTCGGCGCAGGAGGATTCCTTCGCCGAGGGGTTATTAGATTACCCACACTACACCCGTCCAGAGGTGTACCGTGGGCAGTCGGTTCCTTCAGTATTGCTGAGCGGTAACCATAAGGCCATTGCAGAATGGCGGCGGGCGCAAAGTTTGCACCGAACCTTACTGCGACGGCCCGATTTGCTGACAGCAGCAGAGCTGAGTGGCGAAGACAAAGCATTATTGGCAGCGTGGCAGTTAGCGTTGCCAGAGGACTAGGTTTTACTTAACGCGACGTGAGTCGCAGGCGCCACCGAGCGCACAGCCGTTAATTGGAGAGTGTCATGAGCACCAACAAAATTATTTCCGAACTTGACGCAGAGCAGATGCAAAAAGACGTCCCTGATTTTGCGCCCGGTGATACGGTAGTGGTTCAGGTTAAGGTGAAAGAGGGTAACCGCGAGCGTTTGCAGGCCTTTGAAGGTGTTTGTATTGGCAAGCGTAACCGTGGTCTAAACTCGGCTTTTACTCTGCGTAAAATAAGCCATGGTGTAGGTGTTGAGCGTACCTTCCAGACCTACAGCCCACTGATTGATAGCTTGTCCGTCAAGCGTCGCGGTGATGTTCGTCAAGCTAAGCTGTACTACCTTCGCGAACTCAGTGGTAAGGCAGCTCGCATCAAGGAAAAGCTGTCCCGCTAATAGCTCGCTGTGCT
>CAJXNM010000004.1 GCA_913057135.1 uncultured Halieaceae bacterium | reverse complement strand
GGCGTCCCCTAGGGGGTTCGAACCCCTGTTCCCGCCGTGAAAGGGCGGTGTCCTAGGCCACTAGACGAAGGGGACGCAACGTCTCTGCGAACAGAGGCGCGCATACTAGTAGCGAAAATCCAGTCCGTCAAGCGTCCCGCTGAATTTATCACTCGAGGGGTCCATTGCTGTAAACTATGGCTTTTGACGCAGGATCCGATATGACTCCGGCCCTACAGATCACAGGTCTCGAAAAAACCTATGGCAATGGCTTCCAAGCACTCAAAGGCATCGACCTTCAGGTAGAACAGGGCGACTTCTTCGCGCTGTTGGGCCCCAATGGTGCTGGCAAAAGCACCACGATTGGCATCGTGTCATCGTTGGTAGCGAAGACCGCCGGCAAGGTTTGGGTGCACGGTGTCGATATTGATCAGGATTTTCCCGGGGCGAAACGCTATCTGGGTATCGTCCCTCAGGAATTTAACTTCAATGTGTTCGAGAAGGTCGAAGATATTCTCATCAATCAGGCGGGTTACTACGGCATTCCTCGCGCCATCGCAGTAGAGCGGGTGGAGCATTATCTGCATCGCCTGGGTTTGGCAGAAAAGCGAAAGGTACCCTCGCGCATGCTATCGGGGGGTATGAAACGACGTTTGATGATTGCGCGCGCCCTTATACACGCGCCCAAGCTCTTGATACTCGATGAACCCACGGCGGGCGTGGACATTGAAATGCGTCGTTCCATGTACGATTTTCTACGCGAAATCAATGGCAACGGTACGACCATTATTTTGACTACCCACTACCTTGAGGAGGCCGAGGCCCTGTGTCGTAACATGGCGATCATCAATCACGGTGCCATCGTGACCAATAGCTCCATCAAGGATTTGGTCCGTGATCTGCACAAGGAGGCATTCATTCTCGACTGCCAAACCGTCTTGCCGACGGATCTGCGGATTGAGGGTTTCCAGGTGCAACGCATTGATGACCATTGCTTGGAAGTGATGATCGAGAAGGGGCAGGATTTGGCGTTAGCCTTTGAACGGCTCCGACAACAAGGGGTTGCGGTGGTATCCATGCGTAACCAAGCCAACCGGCTGGAACAAATGTTTGTCAACCTACTGGAGCAGTCAGCGTGAGTCCCGTTGAGCAGTACACCGCGTTTATGACGATTGTGCGGAAGGAAGTCCGTCGTTACACGCGTATTTGGACGCAAACATTACTGCCGAGCGCTATCACCATGACGCTGTACTACGTCATTTTTGGCAATTTGATTGGCAAGCGCATTGGTGACATGGGCGGTTACAGCTACATGGAGTTTGTCGTACCCGGTCTCATCATGATGGCCATCGTGACCAACAGCTACGCCAATGTGGTGTCATCATTCTTTGGTGCGAAGTTCAACAACAGCGTCGAAGAGCTACTGGTATCCCCGGTGCCGAATTACGTCATCCTCTGGGGATACGTGGCAGGCGGAGTGTCGCGGGGGCTGCTCGTGGCCATTATTGTTACCGCCGTGTCATTCCTATTCACAGGTATGCAAATTCACAGTGTCCCGATTGTCATCAGCATCGTGCTGCTCACATCGGTGCTGTTCGCGTTGTGTGGCTTCATTAATGCGGTTTATGCCAATACCTTTGACGATATCAGTATTGTGCCCACCTTTGTCCTGACACCGCTTACTTATCTGGGCGGCGTGTTTTATTCCCTGGACTTACTGCCTGAATTTTGGGCGTCGGTATCTCAAATTAACCCGCTGGTGTATGTCGTCAACGCCTTTCGTTATGGTGTATTGGGTGTCAGCGACGTGAGTTTGGAACTCGCTTTCGGCATGATCGTAGGATTCGTGTTGTTAGCGTATAGCTACAGCATGTATTTGCTGCGTACCGGTAAGCGTTTGCGGAGCTAGCGCAGTTATGGCCCAAGTGCTGGGAAAACAGGTCGCCGCACCTCGCGAGTACAGCCCCGACATCCTCGAGGCTATCGATCGAAGTGCTGCGCGCTCGCAGTTACCCTCGAACCGTGTGGTGACCTGTGGCCACGATGTATGGCACTTGTACGAACTGTCTTGGCTTGACGCCCAGGGCGTACCGGTGAGCCTCGTAGGTGTTTTAACGATTCCCGCATCGTCCCCGGCTACGGTCGAATCCAAGTCGTTGAAGCTCTATCTCAACGCGCTGAACTTCAAGCGTTTTGTATCTGCAGACGATGCAAGGGACACCATTTGCCGGGATCTATCCGCGGTCGTTGGCAGTGCGGTTGACCTGACCCTGTGGTCTCCGGAAGACTTGGGTGATATCACCATAGTGCCCGAGGGAACGCCGGTGGATTTCATCACGGTCAATAGCACGCACAAGACAGAGCCTCTCTCGGCCGGTAAACGACAGGGGGAGTTTAGCTACGTGAGTCATTGTTTAAGGTCCTTGTGCCCGGTTACCGGACAACCCGACTGGGCTACCTTGGTGGTGCGTTACTCAGGTCTCGAGCTTCAAAGTGCTGGCCTTGCAGCATACGTGGCTAGCTATCGAGAGCACCAAGGCTTTCATGAAAGCTGTCTCGAGAAAATTTTCGTCGATCTGGCCGAGGTAACTGCTGCTGAACAACTGGCCGTGACAGCTTATTTTCAGCGCCGAGGGGGTATCGATATCACGCCACACCGGTCTACCCGCCCGAGCGCGCCAAAACCTTGGCGTATGGGGCGTCAGTGACTTTATTCAGGCTACTTCAGCTCTCCCTTTTGTGGGGCGTCACGGCTGTCGTTGCCGCACCTACCCCAGCGCAGAGCCAGAGCGCGACCCCTGGGTTTACCGAGTCGGAAATTAAAGCGGCCTTTATTTTACATCTATTCAACTTTGTGCAGTGGCCCGACGACCAAACCCCTACAGTGATTTGTGTCGCCGAGGAATCCTCTGTTACCGCGTCCTTGAGGGCGTTGGTGCAGGCCAAGCCTGCTCAGGGACTCACGCTGACCAAGGTCAATGACCAGAGCCTTGGGCAAAGCAGCTGCGATGTTTTGTTTTTGTCACGGGGCGTTGGCCGATCATTACTGGCGGCTGTGGATGCCGGCAAGCCCATACTGACGGTCAGCGACACCCCAGGGTTTGCGTTGGACGGAGGGATGATTGAACTTGAGCGGCAGTCATCTCGGGTCGGCTTGGTGATCAATCTTGACCGCCTGACGGAAACCGGGTTGTCGGTTAGCAGCCGCCTGTTACGGCTTGCCCGGGTCATCAACAGCGAGGAGCTCGCTGATGGCCGTTAATCGCAGCATACGACAGCAAGTATCTATCATCACCGCAGGTGTCGCCGGGGGTGTCGTTGGTATTGTGTTGCTGCTCACCCTGTACATGTCATTCCAATCGACCCTCGACGATACCGCCGATCAGGGTGTCACCCTGGCCAGGGTTTTGGGAGACAACGTTACGGCGAGTATTGCCTTTAGAGATCCAGCGACTGCCACCGAAATACTCGAGGCGCTGCGCAACTCTGATCAGGTGGTCTTTGCAGAGGTTGTTCTCGCTGATGGCAGCCGTTTCGCAGAGTATCAAAAGCGTTCTAACGACAAAGGGCTTAGCAAGGCGGACGGTGACCTGGGCACTAACGCAGACCGCTACCTCAAGACCGTGTCGCAAGCCATTGTATTGGGGGATACAGAGCTGGGCTCTGTGCGACTGCAAATCGATATTTGGCCCGCTTACGCAACCGCACTCACGGGGTTATGGGTGGGTTTGATCATTTGGTTATTGGGTACCTTGGCAGCCTATTTTTTGGCGAGTCGTCTCAATCAAACGGTGGTCCGGCCATTGCAGCAGTTGTCCCGTTTGATGGTTGGTGTGTCTAGGGAAGAGGACTACACCAAGCGTTTCAATTATCGGGGTGACGATGAAGTGGGTGCGCTAGGGGTCAGCTTTAATACGATGCTTAGCCAAATAGAAGATCGAGAGGCCCGCTTACAAGAGGTCATCAGAGAGCTTGAATCTGCTCGGGATCAAGCCGAGGAAGCGGCTCGCTCTAAGTCGTCGTTTTTGGCGAATATGTCCCATGAAATTCGGACGCCCATGAACGGAGTTGTGGGCATGACCTCGCTCCTGAAACGTACTGAACTCACGAAGCAGCAGCAGCTTTATTTCGATACCATCGAGAAATCTGCCAGTTCATTACTCATGATCATCGACGACATTTTGGATTTCACCAAGATTGAAGCGGGTCGATTGGAAATTAAGCAGCAGACCTTCTCACTTCGGGAAACCATTGAGGCTGTCTCGGTATTTTTCTCTGAGCCGGCGGCGCAAAAGGGACTCGACTTTACGATTGATATGGCAGCGAACTTGCCCGACAGGGTCATTGGTGACTCTGGCCGGATCCGCCAGGTGTTGCTTAATCTGGTTGGTAACGCCATCAAATTTACCCAGCAGGGCAGCGTTACCCTTAGCATTGCAACCCAGATGGAAGAGACCGGTAATCGGATTCGCTTTACGGTGACGGACACCGGTATAGGGATTCACAAAGAGAAACAGGACCGTATTTTCTCGGAGTTTTTCCAAGCCGACGCCACATCAACCAGGCAATTTGGCGGCACGGGTCTCGGCTTGGCGATTTCTCGACAACTGGTTGTGCTCATGGGGGGCAGTATCGGTTTCAGCAGTGAGCAGCAGAAGGGCTCTGTCTTTTGGTTCGAGGTGCCCCTAAAGACCGAGGTGCTCAATCCATTCCTGACGTCGCGGTTGCAGGCATCGACTTCTAGCCAATCCGAAAAACCCCAGCGGCTTGATGAAGAGATAGCTACCTCGACGGATGAGGCTCCCCGCTGGGAGGCGAAAGTGCTCGTTGCCGAGGATTCCGAGGTCAACCAATTTATCATTCGCGAGCTGCTAGGCACTTTTGGCCTAGAGCCGGTCATTGTTGCTAACGGCGCCGAGTGTGTCGCCGCATTCAGAGATAATCCTTACGACATTATCTTCATGGATATTCAGATGCCTGTTATGGATGGTGTGGCAGCGACCAAGGCCATCCGTGCCTTGCAGCGAGAGGAGGGGATGAACACTGACTGCCTAATTATTGGCTTGTCAGCGCACGCCATGATTGGAGATAAGGAGCGCTACATGGAGGAGGGGATGGACGATTACCTAACCAAGCCCGTCGATCTCAAAGAGCTTGAAGCGCTGATTAAACGACACCTACGGCCAGTGAGGGGTATGATGCTATGGCGTTAATTGGACAGCGAGAAAGAACCCAGCAGCGATGCATCACGAAGGGTTTGGCGGGCTTGCTTGGCCTTTTGCTGCTGCCAGCAACAAATTCGTGGGCTCAGACGGTCCCCGCCGACTTGGTGGATGTTTCTATTGAGCAGCTATTCGATGCCAATGTCATTAGCGAGTCGGAGCGCGACAATGAGAGCAAGCGCTGGCATGTTTCGTACCGGTTTGCCCGCTCGACCTTTGATGAATATTACTTAGGGACCCGTTCGCTCACGTACGACGACGTATTGTGGGAGCCTACAGAAGTCCGCACCCGAGACAATTATCCCGTGGTACCGACGAAAATTACCCAGTCGGTCCAGGCGCTGTTGGTTGGCTATGACTACAGTGACTCCCTCACCTTGAGGTTGTCATTGCCCTATGTCCGTCAAAGCAGCGATCACATCTCCATCGTGCCCGGCTACGATGACTTCAACATCAGCTCCAGCGGCATTGGCGACACGGTGGTATTGGCAGACTACGTGCTAGATCGATCTATTAATAGCGTGTTGCGGGCCCATGTTGGCGTGAGTGTGCCCACGGGTTCCATCGATGAGCAGGGGGATACACCGCGGGCACCTGGGAATCAGCAGCTGCCTTATACGATGCAAATGGGCTCGGGAACGTGGGATTTCCCCCTGGCCATAGCTTACGAAAAATATGAAAACGCCTATCGATGGGGGCTCGATGCCCGCGCGACCTGGCGCAGCGGTGACAACGATAGAGACTATCGCTTGGGGCACAAAGTACGTGTCGGTGGCTGGATCAGTACCAGGGTAAACCCTTGGCTGGAACCCGGTGTCGGATTCAACTACCGCTGGCAGGGTAAGATCTCCGGTGAGGACGCCGAGTTGTCGGTACCCAACCCCCAATTTCCTTACCCGGCGCCAGTGGCTGACCCGAATGATTTCGGTGGTGAGCAGCTTGATTTGTCGGTATTCGTGCAGCTGAGGCTCAATGAATCGGGTAGCTATGCGCGCATTGAGTACAGCAATCCTGTTTACCTCGATTTGAACGGCCCCCAGTCGGCTCAAAACGAACAAATCCAGTTCTCTATTGGCACCGCTTTCTAGTCGTGTATTGCTCGCTTGGGGGAGAACCTGCACGCAATTGCTTGCGCGTTACGAAAGACAATAGCGCGCCAATGCCGTGTGTGTTAGCCTCCGCGCCCTAATCTGGAGAGGTGGCCGAGTGGTCGAAGGCGCACGCCTGGAAAGTGTGTATACGGCAACGTATCGAGGGTTCGAATCCCTCCCTCTCCGCCATAAACCAAAAAGGGTCCCGTTGGGACCCTTTTTGGTTTATGGCGGAGAGGGATGTGTGGACGAACCCTTCGGTTCGACCAAACGCGTAGCGTTTGGCACCGAGCCGCGTAAGCGGCGAAGCCCGAAGGGCCAGAGCAGCCCGAAGGCTGCTCTGGGTAATCCCTCTCAGCTCTCTCGCTGCTTCTAGGCCTGGCCCTGTCCCGAAAGGGACCCTTTTTGGTTTATGGCGATGAAGGATATGTCGCCGAAGGCGTGACATGCTTGCTGTGTGTGCGATTTTGGTTATATTGAATACAGGCGAGCGAAGAGGAGAGCACGATGTCCCGAACAACCACAATGACCATCCGCATCGGTGGAGCTCTGAGCGACTTTGTCTCAACCAACGTTGGCGATCAGGGGTCCTATGAAAACGTCAGCGAGTACATCCGCGACCTGATCCGGCGCGACAAGGAACGGGTTGATGCAGAGGCGTTTGAACGCTTGAAGGCCGAGTTAAGCCATGCCTTCGCTGCTCCGGAGGAGACGTACAAGCCGCTGACGGCGGCAGAGGTGATCGCGCGTAATCGGGACTGACCCGGTGCCCGCCATTCGCATACAGGAAGGGGCTTCCCATCGCCTCGATGAAATTTACCGCTACACCCGTGATAAGTGGGGTGAGAAGCAAGCCGAGCAATACATCACCGGTCTATTTGCAGCTTTTGATCGGATTTCAACTCACGGCGTCTCCTCGAAGCCTATACCAGCAGAGTTTGGCGTGAACGGGTTCTTCTTTCGATACGAACGTCATTTCGTTTATTGGCGCCATCTTTCAAATGGCGATATTGGCATCGTTACCATCCTTCATGAGCGCATGCATCAACTCAGCCGCTTCCAAGATGACTTTGGGTCGTTGTAGGCAATAGTGGTTCGTTTCCAGACCCATCCCCTATAAGTAAAAAGGGTCCCGAAGGTGCCTTTTTACATATAGCAGATGGCGGTGTGGACGAACCCTCCGGTTCGACCAAACGCGTAGCGTTTGGCACCGAGTCTGCAGTCAATTTGGACAAAAGTTAATCAAAGCCTGCGTCTGCGGAAACCGACATCCAGAGCCTACGTATGCTGAATAGGGAAGCTGTGGTGCTTCCCGTTCAGCAGGCAACAAAAGGCATGAAAAAGAACTTGGGTGGACTCGAGCGCCTGGTCCGAGCGGTTATAGGTGCAATAGCGGTTGTCATCGTTTTCTTGAGGCCCGACATTGGGATCAGTGAGGGGATAGTGGTCGTACTGGCTATTTTTTTGCTGCTCAATGCGATTACCGGACGGTGCTATCTCTGGCGTTTGCTAGGTCTTAACACCGCCGGTAGTCCCTGTGATTTAGAGGGTCAGCGATCGTCTGACTGATTACTCAGGTGGTGGCTTCTTCAAGCTCGGAAGCTCTGGCCTGTCTAGACAGATCGGGCACCAGTCGGCGCGATGCCAGCCAGAAGAACAGGGTACCCAATAAGCCGATGACCAGTGCGGTTATCATGGCGTAGCGAAGATTGTTGTCACCAAATATCGGCGCGTAAGCATCGCTCAGCAGGCCAACGATGACAGGCCCCAACCCTAAGCCGATCATATTCAGCACAAAAAATAGAATGGCGGATGCCACCGCGCGCATGCCCGGTGAGACGAGGCCTTGGCACATAGCAATACTTGGGCCGAGGTAGAACGAGTTCAAAATATTGGCGGGGAAAAGCGCGACCAAAATCCACTTGGGATTGCCCCCCAGCAGCGCGTATGACGCAGGTATCAGAGACAGTAGGTTGCCCAAAATCGGTACCCAAACGTACCAGCGTTTATCCGTATGGCCGAGTTTGTCACTGAGGAAGCCCCCTAAAAACGTGCCAATAGCCCCTGCGCTACCGGAAACCAGACCGAGCGCCAAGCCGACTTCGGCGATACTCATACCGTGATTGCGAATGAGGTAGGAGGGGAAGAAGTTGCCATTGCCGTAGCCGACAAACGAGGAGAAAGCACAGCCCAGGGCAATCCACCAGAACGATGGCCGACCTTTTAACGCGCTGAGGGTCTCTCCCAAGCTTGCTTTGGGAGGCACTTTCCCGCCCTCCCAGCGCCCTCGCAACGGCTCTTTCACTGCCAGAGCTAAAATGACGGCAAAGGCAATCCCCGGAAGGCCAATAATAAAAAAGGCATTGCGCCAGCCGAAACTTTCAGCGATCCAGCCGCCAGCGGCAAATCCAAACAACACACCGATGTAAATGCCCGAAGAGTAGAACGACAATGCTGTGCCCCTCTGCTCAGGGGGGAAGTAGTCACTGATAATAGAGTGGGCCGGCGGTGAGCCGCCCGCTTCCCCAAGGCCCACCCCAAGGCGAGCAAGCACAAGCTGACCATAACTGGTCACTAGCCCCGAAACCGCTGTCATACCACTCCACACAGCCAGAGAAACGGCGACGATGTTACGTCGATTGCTGCGATCAGCCAGCCATGCAATGGGGATACCAGCGCAGACATAGACCAACGCAAAACTGAAGCCGGTCAATAACCCGAGTTGTGCGTCGGATAACGCCAGTTCCCGTTTGATAGGTTCCTGCAGGATGACCAAAATCTGACGGTCGATAAAATTAAAGGTGTAGACGATGGTGAGCATGACCAAGACGAACCAGCGGTAGCTGACTGTGGGTGCATCGCTGGGGGCATGGACTTTGTCTGTCATTGGGGATTCCCTAGCAAGTGACTGAGTGTCGATTTGTTGTTGGTTATTGGGACTTGCGCACGACAGCATGCCAGAAACACCTGCGCGTGTCAGACCTTCGCTGATAGGGTTTTGTGCATGATCCATACAGCGGCAGATCACTCTGTGGGGATCAAAAATGCTACGATCATGCCATGACAAACGAACCGACAAATCTCACCCACCTCGATGCCCAGGGGCATGCTCACATGGTAGATGTGGGGGGCAAGGCCTTCACCGACCGCTCTGCAACCGCGAGTGCGCAGGTGCGCATGGCCGCCGAGACTCTCTCGGCGATACTCGATCATGATTTGCCCAAAGGTGATGTGTTCGCCGTGGCGCGTATTGCGGGCATTCAGGCAGCCAAACAGTGTGGCTCTCTCATCCCACTGTGCCACCCTCTAGCGTTGTCTTCAGTAACGGTGGAGTTAACTGCCGATCAGCGCTTGCCCGGCGTGGTGATCACTGCCACCTGCAAATTACAGGGTCAAACTGGCGTGGAGATGGAAGCACTCACCGCCGCGTCTGTGGCAGCCCTGACACTCTACGATATGTGTAAGGCCATCGATCGGGGCATGATTATTGAAAAGGTTCAGCTAGAGAGCAAGGCTGGCGGTCGAAGTGGACTTTGGCAAAGAGAGGACCCGTGATTACGATTCGGTTTTTTGCCTCGGTGCGTGAGGCGGTGGGAACAGCCGTGCTCACGATCGATGAGCCTTTTGAGGGCAAGCACGTTGCCGATCTTAAGTCGTGGTTAGCAAGCCGCTACGGCGATGTTTGGCAAGAAGCCTTGTTTCAGCCCAACCTGGTTCATGCGGTGAATCAGGTTGTTGTCGACCCTGATACGGCGCTCCACGACGGTGATGAGGTAGCCTTTTTCCCACCAATGACAGGGGGTTAGGTGCAGGTCTTTATACAAAAAGAGAGCTTTGATGTTGGTGCCCACTACGATTTTTTGGTGCGAGCGTTCTCGGGTGCGGCGGTAGTTACCTTCACCGGTTATGTCCGAGAGTACTCTGACCAGGGTGATCTAACGGGTTTGGAACTAGAGCATTACCCCGCCATGACCGAGCGTCGATTGCAGGAACTTGGAGAAGAGGCGGCGGCTCGCTTTGACCTTAAGACCTGGCGAATTGTTCATCGCTATGGTCGCCTAGAGGTGACCGACCCCATCGTTTGGGCTGGGGTGGTCGCCGATCATCGCGGCGCCGCTTTCGACGGATGCCAGTTCATTATGGACACGTTGAAGACCGATGTGCCTTTCTGGAAGCGTGAATATCTGTCCAACGGCAAGGTGCAATGGGTAGAGGCTAAAAACAACGACAACCTGCGGCGCCAGCGCTGGCGATAACCCCACGAGGATAGTATGGATACCAAAGCTTTTCGATCTGCCCTAGGGCGCTTTGCCACCGGCGTGTGCCTAATATCCGTTTACGATCCGGATAGCGGAGCCATGGCTATGACGGCGAACTCCTTTGCCTCGGTCTCGTTAGATCCAGCCCTGGTACTGTGGAGTATCCAAAACGACTCCGAGTGTTTCCGCGAATATACCCAGTGCTCTCGCTTCGGAATCTCGGTGCTAAACGATCAACAGACGGCACTCTCAAACCACTATGCACGAAAAGGGCAGCACGCTATCAACGACAACGACTTCATTCGCGATAGTAACGGCGTCCCTTTATTGCGCGATGCCCTGGCTCAGTTCAGCTGTAAGCTTCATCAGCTGCATGAAGCGGGTGATCATCACATCATTGTGGGGCAGGTTGAGGCATTCAGTGTTGCTGATGGGACGCCACTGCTATTTTTCGGTGGTGCTTACAACAGTCTGTCCCAGGCGGGGCAGTAGGGCGCTATCGTGAACTATTGCCCAAGCTGTGGTGATCGTGTGGCCTTAAGGGTGCCCCCGGGTGACGACAGGGAGCGTCATGTCTGTGTGGCCTGCGGCGATATTCATTATCACAACCCCAAAATTATTGTGGGGTGTTTGCCCACGGAAGGGCAGCGAATACTGTTGTGCAAACGGGCCATTGAGCCCCGTTATGGGTTGTGGACGCTGCCTGCGGGATTCATGGAAAACGGTGAGACAACCGCCGACGGAGCCGCTCGAGAGACATGGGAGGAAGCGGCAGCAGTAGCGACAGGCCTGTCCCTGTATCGCATTTTCGACGTGCCACATATTAGCCAAGTTTACATATTTTATCGCTGCGGCATTGAAGCAGGGCGTTTTGGTGTTGGCCCGGAGAGCCTTGAGACCCAATTGTTCACAGCCGATGAATTGCCCTGGGACGCCCTGGCCTTTCCAGTAGTTCGAGAGCTACTGCTCGAGTTTCTCGACGATAGGAAACGGGATAACTACCCCGTACGACACAGTGTCATCAGTCGAGGCTATGACAGACGCTAACAAACGACGGTAGCGATAAGCGTTCCGCCCACTCTTACAACAGCACAACAGCGATAGCAGGAGAAGCTAGCATGTCCTTTCCCAAAATTGGCAATATGGCGCCCACGTTCAGTCTACACAACCACTTAGACGAAGTGGTTGATTTGAAAGAGTTTCGTGGTCAAAAAACGGTGGTGCTGTATTTCTATCCCAAAGCCATGACACCCGGTTGCACGACCCAAGCCTGCGGCTTGCGTGACAGCCAAGCGGAGTTATCCGCCCGTGACGTGGTGGTGTTTGGGATCAGCCCAGACCCTGTGAAAAAGCTGGCCAAGTTTGTTGAGCGCGACAATCTGAATTTCAGTCTGCTATCGGACGAGGACCATGCAGTAGCCGATCAATACGGCGCCTGGGGACCTAAGAAATTCATGGGCAAGGAATTTGATGGCATTCTCCGCACCACGTTTATTGTGGGCAAAGACGGTCGCCTGAAAGCAGTCATGGATAAATTCAAAACTAAAACCCACCATGACGATCTGCTAGCGCAACTCGATGCCCTAGCGCTTTAAGGACCGTAATACGGGGTGGAGAGTCATCTCTACAGGCACGCAGCACGGATCTTCGCCCACGGGTTTGAGCTGGCGCTGCCTAGCGGGAATTACCCCAATAACAGCTCACACTAGGCTGCTTTACGATCTGCGACAGTCCTTGCTTTTGCTGCCGTCTCTGCAATTAGCTGTGCCCACTCTGCCATAAGTGCCTCGGGGAAGTCGTGCCCCATACCCTCAAACGTCACCAAACGTCCCTGTGGCAAATACTTAGCGGTATCAGCGCCACACGCCAGCTTGACCAAAGGGTCATCGGCGCCGTGGATAACGAGCGAAGGTACATCGACCGCGCGCAGTAGTTTGCGGGTGTGCTTCGATGTTATTACCGCCGCTAGCTGTCTTGCGACACCCGCAGGTCGGTAGCCGGCACGGTCAAGATCCCGTTGACTCGTTGCACGGTGCTCAGCATCGGTTTGCGGGTAAGCGGGGCTCTGTAATGTGCGCCTGACCGTCAGATTTCGTGCGATGATACTTTCACGGTCGCTGGGGTCTTTAGGTTTCATGAATAGCGCGCGCATGGCTTTGCTATCTGCTTTAGGCAGTGAGCGATGCCCCGTCGTCGACATAATAGATGTGAGACTAAGGGTTCGCTCCGGGTAGTGTGCCGCCACCCGCTGAGCAATCATCCCACCCATCGACGCGCCAACAAGATGCGCCTTGGCAATGCCCAGTGCATCAAGGAGCCCCACAGCATCACTGGCCATATCTTCGAGGGAATAGGGTACGGGCAGTCGAATGCCCAAACTGCTCAGAATGCCTAGTAGAAGTAGAGGGGGTGCTTTCTTATCGTCCAGGTGAGAGGACAGCCCCACGTCGCGATTGTCATAGCGAACCACGTAGAACCCTCTAGTGGCTAGATCTTTGCACAGGCTCGTGGGCCACGCCGTGAGCTGAGTCCCCAACCCCATAATCAATAAAATGCAGGGATTCCGGCTGCGACCAAAGGTTTCGAACTCGATGGTCAGCTGATTCACTTGTGCTTGGGGCATAACAACTCTCAAAACTTCGAATATCAGCGACGTTTGGCGGTACATTTACCACCAAAGTTGCATGGGCACAGAGCATACGGCAGGGCACACTGCATAGGTCTGCGCCATTTTTAGACGAAAGGTGGACAGGGTGACATCACCCATGGGGTCTATTCGCACCAAATTCCTATCACAGAGGACATATGCATGAGTGAATCCGTCGTTATCGTCGATGCCTGTAGAACGGCCATCGGTGCCTTCGGTGGCAGTTTGGCATCGGTTTCAGCACCAGAACTTGGGGCCCGGGTTATTGCCGGCCTGCTTGAGCGAACGGGTGTCGATCCGAGTCTCGTTGACGAAGTTATTATGGGCCAGGTGCTTACCGGCGGTGCAGGCCAAAACCCTGCGCGCCAAGCGGCTTTAAAAGCGGGCCTGCCGGTTACCGTCTCTGCGCTCACCATCAACAAGGTGTGCGGCAGCGGCCTGAAAGCCGTGCAGTTAGCGCGCCAAGCGATTCTGGCGGGGGATGCCGATGTCGTCATTGCTGGCGGTCAAGAAAATATGAGCGCGGCACCCCACGTACTACCCAATTCCCGAAACGGCACCAAAATGGGTGACTGGAAGCTTCAAGACACCATGATTGTTGATGGCCTGACAGACGCTTTCAATGGTTATCACATGGGCGTCACGGCGGAAAATATCGCCAATGACTTTTCGATCAGTCGTGAAGATCAGGATGCCTTCGCCGCCGAATCACAGGCTAGGGCCGCTACGGCGCTGCAAAATAAGGTATTCGCCGACGAAATCGTGCCCGTTGCCGTGCCCCAGCGGAAAGGTGACCCCGTCGTTTTTGACACCGATGAATTCCCGAGGGCAGGTACTACCGCCGAGAGCTTAGGTAAATTGCGACCTGCGTTTGATAAGGCCGGTAGCGTTACCGCCGGCAATGCCTCGGGCTTAAATGATGGTGCGGCTGCTGTGCTGGTGATGTCAGCGACCAAGGCGGCTGAATTGGGTTTGACGCCACTGGCGACTGTCGCCGCCTGTGCCAGTGCTGGGGTTGAGCCGCGGATTATGGGGACGGGTCCAATTCCCGCCTCGGAGCGGGTTTTGGCCCGTGCCGGCTGGAGCGTTGAAGACCTCGATCTGGTGGAAGCTAATGAGGCATTCGCCGCGCAAGCACTATCGGTTAACAGGGCATTGGGCTGGAGCGTCGATAAAGTTAACGTAAACGGGGGAGCGATTGCCCTCGGTCACCCGATTGGTGCCTCAGGTGCTCGTGTGTTGGTGAGCTTGCTCCATGAGATGGTGCGTCGTGATGCTAAAAAAGGCCTTGCAACCCTGTGTATTGGGGGAGGCTTAGGTGTTGCCTTGGCAGCCGAGAGAGACTGACGTTCTCTTGCCTTAAGGGCTTAGTCAGTTGCGCGGATGTGACCCATCCGCGCAACTGTTACCGCCCTTAAACGTAAGCGATGATGCTTACAGACGAATACCGCCGTCGGTTTCGATAACCCTGCCGGTCAAGTAATCGTTCTCGAAAATGAAGCGAGCAGTCGCCGCAATTTCTTCCGGTGTGCCCAAGCGACGCAGCGGAATCATGGCGGTCATTTTGTCGAGTGCTTCAGGTTTCATTGACGCGACCATTTCGGTGGCGATGAAACCGGGTGCAATGCCCATGCAGCGAATGCCGTAGCGCGCAAGTTCTTTTGCCCATACGGTGGTCATTGACGCTACACCTGCTTTTGCGGCCGAGTAGTTACTCTGGCCCATGTTGCCGGCACGTGAAACGCTTGAAATATTCAGGATGACACCCTCGCAACCCAGTTGGATCATGGTTGCGGCGGCCTCGCGAGCGCACAAAAAGACACCGGTGAGATTCACATCGATCACAGTCTGCCAGGCGGATAAGCTCAACTTGGAGACGACTTCACCGTCCTTCGCTTTGATCATTAGACCGTCGCGTAACACACCTGCATTGGTGATGACCCCATGCAGCGCCTGGAAGTCGTTGGCAATGCTCGCGAAGGCTTGCTCGACCTCGGGCTCGCTGGCCACATTGACCTTGTAGGCCTTGGCGCGGCGACCCAATCCCTCAATAGCGGCAACCGCTTCGGCGAGCTTCTCTTCGTTCATGTCAATCAGTGCGATATCTGCACCAGCTTGCGCCAGCGCATGCGCCATACAGAAGCCTAAGCCTTGTGCGCTGCCGGTAATGGCGATGACTTTGTCTTGCAAATCCATGAGTAGTGACTCCAGTACAGTGGATTGAACAACACCGGTCGGCGCAGGTTGGGCCGAATAGTGTGAGTGTTTGCTGAGCTCTGCTGAAACCGAGATCCGTTGCGGGCACTGGCGTTCGCTGCTGGCACTGGCGTTCGCTGCTGGAACCACAACATCCCGGCGAAAGGGAAATTCAACAAGTGTTGAGGGTATCAGACCTGCTTTCTCCGCCGCAAGACGTCTTCAAGACGTCTTTTTGAAACGCTGGCACGAATCACGCAAGGCCCAAAAAGAGCGCTGCTGCTGAATTCAGACTATTTGCGACCAAGGTCGTGTCTACTATTTGTCCACAATCGGCCATAATCTACGGTGCCAAGGTCTAAAAACGCGAGTCGCCTTGGTCGGCGGGTTCAACGGCTGAACTCGATTGATATTCACGACTGAAATGAGGGGAACACTATGGGGCGCGTCGCACTGGTAACAGGCGGTACTCGTGGTATTGGCGAAGCTATCTGCACCATGTTGAAAGACGAAGGCTACACGGTAGTTGCGAATTACGCGGGTAACGATGAAAAAGCACAGGCATTCAGTGCTGCAACGGGTATTCCCGTTTACAAATTTGATGTGGGTAATTTGCCAGCCTGCGAGGAGGCTATAGCCAAAATCGAGGAAGAGGTGGGTCCTATTGAGGTTCTGGTGAATAACGCGGGTATCACGCGCGATGGCACTATGCACAAAATGAGTTATGAACAGTGGTATGACGTGGTTCGAACCAATTTGGGGTCGTGTTTTTACGTCACCCGTTGTTTAATTAATGGCATGCGAGATCGTGGTTTCGGCCGTATTGTGAATATTGGCTCAATCAATGGCCAAGCAGGGCAATATGGTCAGGTGAATTACGCGGCGGCCAAAAGCGGTATTCACGGGTTCACCAAGGCCTTAGCACAGGAGTGCGCGGGTAAAGGTATTACGGTGAATGCCATCGCCCCAGGCTACGTCGCGACCGATATGGTAAAAGCTGTGCCCGAGCACGTGCTCGAAAAAATCGTGGCTAAAATACCCGTAGGTCGACTCGGTGAGGCCGAAGATATCGCTCGCGGGGTGCTGTTTTTAGTGGCGGATGAAGCCGGTTTTGTCACAGGTTCGACCCTGTCCATCAACGGTGGTCAGCATATGTACTGATTCACCCATCGCCGGTGCCATTTCTATGGCGCCGGTATCTTTTTAAGTCCAACGAGGAATCTTCTGTGAGTGGAGCGTCAAGCATGCAACTGATCGATGAGAGTCAAGCCGAGATAATGGACCGCGAGTTTCGCTCGATGCTGGCTCGGGCTAGTAAGGGGATGTCGCCGCTGGAACTATCCTTGGCGACTCTCGACTGGGTGTCTCATCTGGCCATTTCACCCGGTAAGCGCACGCTGTTGGTACAAAGCTTTGTTCAAAAACTGGGTAAGTTGGGCCTATACAGCCTGAAGTCGATGATCAAAAAGGACGCGCAGCGTCCATCGTCCGGTGTTGAGCGTCGAATGAGTTCTGAAGATTGGCAGCGCTGGCCGTTTAACGTTTTAGCCGAAGCGCATCAGTCCTCTAAGGATTGGCTGAAGGAGGCCACGTTAGGGGTTGAGGGAGTGCGAAAAGAGCACGAGATCCTTGTGCATGCAGCCGCTGATCAAGTCCTCGATTTATTGTCCCCTGCGAATTACCCGCTCACGAACCCCGAAGTCCTCAAAGCTACTTGGAAAGAGAAAGGCCGCAATCTGCGTCGCGGTGTTACACACTTTGTCAAAGATCAGATGGCTGACGTGCTGAACAATGGTCTGCCTGAGAACACCTCTGCGTTTAAAGTGGGTGAGAATCTTGCCATCACACCGGGCAAAGTGGTTTTTCAGAATTCTCTGATCGAACTCATTCAATACAAGCCCGTGACTGAAAAGGTGGGGGCAGAGCCTGTTTTGATTACCCCCGCTTGGATTATGAAGTACTACATCCTTGACCTGTCCGAGCACAATTCCCTGGTTAAATACCTGACCGAGCAGGGTAAAACTGTCTTTATCATCTCTTGGAAAAATCCGACCGAAGAAGACAAGTTCGTGTCCTTCGAAGATTATGTTGAGCTGGGTATTATGGCCGCCATGAACGCCGTATCGGCTGTCTGCGGTGGCAATAAAATCCATGCGGTGGGTTACTGCATCGGTGGCACCCTATTATCAGTAGCCGCTGCAGCGATGGCTCGAGACGGTGATGACCGACTGCAAAGTGTGTCCCTGTTTGCGGCGCAGGTCGACTTTACTGAAGCTGGAGAGATCACTCGCTTTATCTCGGCCAGCCAGTTGTCTTTCCTCGAGAAAATCATGTGGAAACGCGGCTACTTAGGCAGCGAAAACATGGGCGGTGCTTTTTCTGCTCTGCGGGCCTCCGATCTGATCTACGCGGGTATGGTAGAGCGTTATCTCATGGGTAATGAATCCCAGCCCAATGATTTGATGTCGTGGAATGCCGACGGCACGCGCATGCCCTATCAAATGCACTCGGAGTACCTTGAGAAGCTTTATCTCAACAACGAGTTGGCGACCAACAAGTTCACCGTAGGTGGCCGGGTCGTTTCCGTGTCTGATATCACGGTGCCCATGTTTGTACTGGGAACGGAAACCGATCACGTGGCACCTTGGAAATCGGTCTACAAAGTCGCGGGTCTTACTCACAATGAGCTGACATTTGCCCTCACTAGCGGTGGCCATAACGCGGGTGTGGTCAGTGGACCACAGCATCCGCGGCGACGTTATCGCATCCATCAACGTAACCCCGGTGACAATTACATTGATCCTGATACTTGGATGGCCGACATGGAGCCCAATCAAGGATCGTGGTGGCCCGCTTGGAGCGCTTGGCTGGACGCACGTACCAGCAAGACGATCGCACCCCCCACTATGGGTGCTGCCCGTCGCGGTTACAAAGCGCTTCGTGATGCACCTGGCGAGTACGTGTTTGGCTAAAGTCTCCGCCACCTACCCAGCTAGCGATTCGTCGCCGATATTGAGCCCAAAAAAAAGCCAGCCCTCGGGCTGGCTCATAACGGTTTGGCGTCCTGTACGGAGGCCTGGGGGTTCAGTGCTGTCAATAGGCCTTGTCAGACTTAAAGACACCAAAAGTGCGTACCAAAATGCTCAGGTCTAGACCGAGTGACCACTGGTTGATGTATTCAAGATCCGACTCAATGCGTTGCTGCATATCTTCAAGAGACGTCGTCTCACCTCGATAACCACGTACCTGAGCAAGACCTGTCATGCCGGGCTTAATATGGTGGCGAGCCATGTAGGTCGAAATGCGTTTGGAATACTCCGAATCATGGCTCATCGCATGGGGGCGCGGACCAACCAGGGACATGTCTCCTGCAATTACGTTGAACAGTTGTGGCAGCTCATCAAGGCTGGTGCGACGTAAGAAGGCGCCTACTCGGGTGACCCGTGGGTCGTTTTTGGTGGCTTGCTTCACGGCAACACCATCGGGGTCACACTGGTACATGGTGCGGAATTTCCAGATACGGAATGGCTCTCGGTTCCAGCCACCACGAGCTTGGCGGTAAAACACACCACCGGGGCTATCGAGCCAAATGGCTGCGGCAATCACCAGCATCAGTGGACTTACGGCCAGCAAAATGAGGCTTCCCAGCACCTTATCTTCAATTACCTTGGCGAGGTGCCGTGTACCTGTGAGGGGTGTCTCAGACAGGGTCACCACGGGTAGCCCGGCGAGTTCGCCCACACTGTGGTTAACCAAGTCCAGCGCGAAGATATCGGGAATCCAGTGTATGGCTACCTGACGCTGAAGCAATTTCTTGTAAACCGCCTCGAAACACTTGCTTGCACCTGACGGCGCTACCAAATACACCACCTTGATGGTCTCGATATCGATTAATCGCTCGATATTGTCGGCGGCAAGTTCAGGGTTACAGGGGTGATTGCTGTCAGTAGACTCATCACCTGCGAAGTAGTGTAGGGGAATACGTTTAACGACTTTTTGCTCTAGCCACGGATTGTCAGAGATTTTTTGCTGCAGATAATTGGCAGTTGCACCCTCGCCGATGATAAGCGCATGCTCTACATCAGTGGTCTGAGATACCCGAGCCTTCTGGCCAAAGTAATGAAATGTGTGAAAACCCGACTGCAGTAGCAGAGCGGCACCGGTCATCGCCATGAATGGCGTAACAGGAAGTTGCCCTGCCTGCCCCATGAGAACGCACAACAGTGCCACGGTACCCAAGGTACATACCCAGATGCGGCTCAGGGTAAACAGTTTGTGGGTGAGGTTGCGGTACTTACTGTAGAGACCGGCTTGTTGTGCCAGTAGGGTAAACACCAAGGCGTTGACAACCGTCAGCAGCGATAGCGCTTCAACGTGTGTTGGTATGGTGGCGGCAACTTGCCAGCCAGTGGCCACGATCGCAATGAAGTCAAAGGTAGCTTGGGTCAGACTTTGGGTTGTGCTGCGTCGACGCACAAGCGAGCGCTGAATAGCGTAGGCATTTTTCGTTGATGCCGTGTTGATAGATGAATTTTAAACCTGGGTTGCCATGTTCAATTTCCCAATTCTTTAACCGTGTGAGCTAGAGCGCTGTTGTGAAACGCGTTTGTTGTTGTGTTGAGGCGATACTAGGCAGGCTGACGGTCAACGCGGAGTCGGGTCGATAGAATCGTGAGCATGATCACGAGATTCACCCGGTGAATGTGGTCTGGTTCACACACAAGGAGTTTTTCAAGCTGTGAAAGTAATTACCTGCAACACCAATGGCATTCGCGCTGCGCAGCGCAAGGGCTTTTTTGAATGGTTGGAAGGCGAGAGTCCCGATGTTGTGTGTATTCAAGAGACCAAAGCGCAGGTACACCAATTAACGGACACTGTGTTTCAACCGGCGGGCTACCACTGCTTTTATAACGATGCTGAACGAAAGGGTTACAGCGGTACTGCGCTCTATGCGCGGGCAAAACCTAATAAGGTTACAACGCAGCTTGGCTGGGAGCCGGTTGACTCAGAGGGTCGTTATTTACAGGCAGATTTCGAGGGCATCAGTGTTATCTCTCTTTATGTGCCTTCCGGGTCCAGTGGCGATGAGGCTCAGGCGCGCAAAGAGCAGTTTATGCTCCATTTTTTTGAGCATTTACGGGCGCTAAGACGCAAGCGAAGAGAATTTATTATTTGTGCCGATTGGAATATATGCCATCGCGAGATTGATTTAAAAAACTGGCGAGCCAATCAAAAAAACTCGGGGTTCTTACCCCACGAACGCGCATGGTTAGATCGGGTATTTGATGAGCTCGGTTGGGTCGACGCCTTTCGTGTTGTCAACGAGGAGCCAGAGCAATACACGTGGTGGAGCAATCGTGGCCAGGCTTGGTCCAAGAATGTTGGCTGGCGTCTTGACTACATGTTGGTCACGCCCGGTCTGCGCTCCAGGGTGACCAACACGGCCATCTACCGAGATCAGCGATTTTCGGACCACGCGCCCTTGACCATTGAATTTGACTGGTGACTCTTTCGCTGCTCAGATCTTAATTAGCGCATTGCCAGCGCCGTTGTGGCCGCTTAAAGTGGCGGCCTTTTCCAAGGAGACTATGTCAAATGTTGATTGCTAAAGCCTATGCTCAAGGGGGTGCGCAAGCGGCTCCGGGTGCCGATCTGATCCAGTTAGGGTTCATCGTTGTTTTGTGTGCCGTTTTTTGGTTCATGATCATTCGACCCCAGCAAAAGCGGCAGAAGGAGCACCGAGATTTAATCGCCAATTTGGGCAAGGGTGATGAAGTCGTCACCTCTTCGGGCATCTTGGGCAAGATCACAGGGCTCGATGACAACTACGTCACTGTTCGGGTGGCTAATAACGTTGAGTTGAAGTTTCAGCGTGTTCATGTCAGCGCGGTACTACCGAAGGGTACTCTGAAATCAGTTGGTTCAGAGTAGTGTTGCAAGCGTTGTAAAAGCCACATTAAACGCTGCACCGAAACGATCGCTCATGGCTTCATAGGACAATAACAAGGTAGGCACATGGAAGCATTTGTCACAGTCATCAATGGTTATGCTTGGGGCCCGGGCATGCTGGTGCTACTACTGGGTACGGGGGTTTTTCTTACCCTGGGTTTGGGGTTTTTGACCCTACGCCGAATACCCACGGCCTTTGGGTTATTGCTCAACGGCTTTAGTGGAACGGGGCAGGGGGATATCGCACCGTTTAGGGCGCTGATGACGTCACTCTCTGCGACCATCGGTACCGGCAATATTGCCGGGGTCGCAACCGCTATCGCACTGGGTGGTCCCGGCGCCTTGTTCTGGATGTGGATCACGGCGCTGTTTGGTATGGCCACCAAATACGCAGAGGGTGTGTTGGCGGTACATTACCGAGAGCGAGACGCCCTTGGGGGCTACAGCGGTGGTCCCATGTATTACATCCGCAATGGTTTGGGGCCACGTTGGGCTTGGTTGGCTACCGCATTTGCGCTGTTCGGTGCGATGGCAGGTTTTGGTCTTGCCAATACCGTCCAATCTAACTCTGTCGCTCAGGTGCTCACCGATAATCTAAACGTACCTTGGCAGGCGACAGGTGTGGTTTTAATGGTCGTTGTCGGTAGCGTTGTGTTGGGCGGTATCCGACGGATAGCGGCCATCGCAGGCACTGTGGTTCCGTTCATGGCTATTGCCTATCTCCTGATGAGCATCGTGGTGCTTGTTGCTAACGCAGGAGCTATTCCCTCGGCGTTCTCTACCATCATCTCTAATGCGTTTACCGGCGCATCGGCCGCTGGCGGTTTCGCGGGGGTAACGATTTGGGCGGCGATTCGTTTTGGTGTTGCGAGGGGTGTCTTTTCCAATGAAGCAGGCCTTGGCAGCGCGCCTATCGCCCACGCGGCGGCACAAACCAATGAGCCGGTGGAGCAGGGCTTGGTCGCCATGCTGGGCACCCTGATTGATACGCTCATCATTTGCACCATGACCGGCCTTGTTATTGTGATTACAGGTGTCTGGCAGACGGGTGAATCTGGCGCTAGCCTGACCGCAATGGCGTTTGCACAGGGAATACCCGGTGGCGAGTGGGTTGTCACGGTGGGTGTTGTTTTGTTTGCGGTGACCACCATGATTGGATGGTCGTTCTACGGGGAGCGCTGCGTTGTTTACTTGTTTGGCACTCGCGGTATTGTCCCCTTCAGGGTGTTGTGGGTGTTAGCTATCCCTGTGGGAGCAGGCTTGAACCTAGGTATTGTTTGGTTAATCGCAGACACGCTCAATGCCTTTATGGCGATCCCTAACCTCATTGGGCTTTTGTTGCTGTCGCCCGTTGTCTTCAAGTTGAGTCGCGGCTACTTCGCATCGGCAACCGATAAGGCTCAAGAGGGCTAATTGTTGTGGCTGCTATGCACCCGGAGAAGCTGGTTATCGCGATTTCCTCCCGGGCGTTATTCGATCTCGATGAGGCACACAGGGTCTTTGAGGAGCAGGGGCTAGAAGCTTACTCCCGCTATCAAATTGCCCATGAGCAAGATCCTTTGGCGCCGGGTCAGGCGTTCACCATGGTGCGCAAGCTGCTCGATCTTAATGGACAGGTGGAAGAGCCCTTGGGTGTCGAGGTGGTGCTGCTGTCCCGCAACAGTGCCGACACGGGTCTGCGGGTGTTTAACTCGATAGAGCACTACGGTCTAGGCATTACCCGGGCCGCTTTCTGCGGTGGGGAACCCCCTTGGCGATATATTCACGCCTTTGGCTGCCAACTGTTTTTGTCGTCAGAGTCCGACGATGTGCGCAAAGCTCTCGAGAATAATGTAGCGGCCGCCACCTTGGTATCGGGCGGGCGGCAGGATGCGGATATCCGTCAAATACGCTTTGCATTCGATGGCGATGCGGTTTTGTTTTCCGATGAAGCCGAGCGGGTTTTCAAAGAGGGAGGACTTGAGGCTTTCACCGCAAGCGAGCGGGCCGCACGCCACGAACCCCTTCAAGGTGGCCCATTTAAGAGCTTCTTATTTGCCCTACAGCGCTTACAAAGCGCGTTCCCAGCCACCGAATCACCGATTCGAACAGCGCTGGTAACCGCCCGCTCTGCACCGGCACACGAGCGAGTCATACGCACACTCCGCGCTTGGGATATCCGCATTGATGAATCGATTTTTCTCGGTGGTATGAACAAGACCGAATTTCTTCGAGCCTACCGCGCTGATGTTTTTTTTGATGACCAGCAAACCCATTGTGATTTGGCTGCCGAGCATATCACCACCGGTCATGTACCCCATGGGGTAGCGAACCAGACGAAAGTCGATGTAAGCTCCGCAGATTAGTATAAAAATAGCGTTCCTTATTTCTTTTATTGAGGTCATCCCAAGGCGTCTCCGCCAAAGGCAGAGACAGGGTGAGGAGAGGTCGGCGTGAAATTACAGCAGCTGCGCTATATCTGGGAGGTCGCCCATCACGACCTAAACGTGTCAGCCACAGCTCAGAGTTTGTTTACCTCGCAGCCCGGTATTAGCAAGCAAATTCGCCTGTTAGAGGATGAATTGGGCGTTGAAGTGTTCGCCCGAAGCGGCAAGCATTTGACACACGTTACCCCCGCCGGCGAAGTTATTTTGGAGCTGGCTGGGGAAATGTTGCGCAAAGCCGAGTCTATCAAGCGTGTTGCCCAAGAGTTCTCCAATGAGCGCAGCGGTACCCTGTCGATCGCCACAACGCACACCCAAGCTCGTTACGTACTGCCGGGCATCATTAAGGAATTCATCAGTGCCTATCCCGATGTGTCCTTAAACATGCAGCAGGGTACCCCTATGCAAATCGCTGAGATGGCAGCTGACGGGGTGGTTGACTTTGCCATTGCCACCGAGGCGTTGCAGTTGTTCTCGGACTTGATCATGTTGCCTTGCTATCGATGGAATCGATGCATTGTCGTTCCCAAAGACCACCCCCTTGCGCAACTTGACCACGTCTCTCTTGAGGCGGTAGCAGAACACCCCATTGTGACCTATACCTTCGGTTTTACGGGTCGCTCTAAGCTTGACGATGCCTTCAGTTCTCGGGGCTTGGAACCGAAAGTTGTCTTCACCGCGGTCGATGCGGATGTCATTAAGACCTATGTCCGACTGGGCTTGGGTATCGGTATTATCGCGGGTTTAGCATACGACGATACCCAGGACAGTGATCTGGTCAAGATTGACGCGAGTCATTTGTTTGCGAGCAGCGTCACGAGCTTGGGCTTTCGAAAGGGTACGTTTCTGCGAGGCTATATGTACGACTTTATTGTCGAATTGGCGCCGCACCTGAGTCGCGAGATTGTACAAGAGGCGTTGTCGCGCTCGAACCCTGCCGAGCGTCACGAGCTATATAGCCATATCGAGCTCCCCACTTATTGATTATCGGCTGACCCTAAGAATGTATGGGGTTGTTGCGAGCTTACTGCAGCCCGCTTAGGTCATTCCCTCGAGCGTCCGCATGAAAGGACCGACCTTGTCGAGGGTCTCTTGGTACTCCGCGTCTGGCTCAGAGTCATAGACGATGCCACCACCCCCCCAGCAGTAAAGCTTGTCATTGAGGGCCTCGACAGTGCGAATGGCGATACTTGATTGCAAGCGTCCGTCAGGCCATATCGCAAACACGCTGCCGCAGTAGCTACCCCTGGGCTCCGTCTCTAACTCATGGATAATCTCGGTAGCGCGTTTTTTGGGGGCGCCGGTAATGGATCCTCCCGGGGAGCAGCCGAGCAGAATAGTGCCGGGACTGGTCTCCTGCTTCAGTACACCGCTAACGGTGCTGACCAGATGATGAACGTTATCGTAGTGATGTAGCGCACACAGCTCGTTGGTGACTACTGAGCCCGGTTCACAATAGCGACCAAGGTCATTGCGCAATAAGTCTGTGATCATCACATTCTCAGCGCGATCTTTCATGCTGAGCCGAAGCTCTTCCGCAATTCGCTGGTCTTCCTTGGGGTCGGGGTGCCGAGGTCGAGTGCCTTTGATGGGTTGGGTGACCACCTGGCGGTTGCTGATCGAGAGGAATCGCTCGGGCGACATCGATAAAATGCTATGGGCAGGGGAGGGTCTCAAGAACGCACTAAAGTCCCCCGGCGCTACGTTCCGCAGTTCCAGAAAGGCCGTGAAACAATCCCCCTGAAACCTGCTCACGAAGCGCTGGGCGAAATTGACTTGGTAACAGTCCCCTTGGCCAATGTAATCCTTCACCCGCTTTACCGCCGCTACATAGTCAGTTCGCGGGCACTCGGGGGTAAACGGTGTGAGTAATTTGAAACCGGGGCTTGATTTGGGGGGGCATAGCAAGCGCTGGCGGATAGGTTGCAACGCTTCATCGGCCACGCCAGCGTCACTGACGAGCCAACTACGTTTCAGGCCGTGATCCTGCAGCACATGCCAGCGGTAGATGGCGGCAGAGGCGGGTTGGAATGATCGTCCTGTTACCCCCAGTGTTGCCGCCGCACTGTCATAGTCTAAATGACCAATAGCGATAGCGCCGGCACCATAGTGGCGCAGACAGTCTTCAATTCGACGCATCCATCCGGCAGCGTCATCGTCCGTCAGGGTGAAGCGCTCAGCGGGTAATGCGCAGATGATATCGTAGCGGCCATTGGCTTCATGCCGCTTACGACTGTCGAGAAACGCAAACCCTGGTTGATCGGCGAGCGCACAGGCATAGACGGTGGCGTCTTCGTTGTAATCCAGTTCACAGTAACTATTGTTCACAGATGCCGCGCGCCTTATGCAAAAATCGCATCAAATTGACACCAAGGTTACATTGAAAGTACCGTCAGCGTGCCGTGTGTCGTGTGTTGTTTGGGATTGCCACCCACTAGCAGCGAAACGCCACCGCCGTAGCATCGTAAACACCCTAAGCCCGTCATATAACGAGTGTCCCTATGAGTGATCACACCGCCAAGGGAGCTACTGTAACAGGTGGCTCGCCGACGCCCTACGCAAGTCTGACAAACCCGTTTGGTCAAAGCGCCGACGATACACCCACCCAACCGACACAAGGGTGCTATGAGGCCACCCTTGAGCGTGGGCGCGAGTTACAGCAGCGTCCCTATGTGGCAGCGGGTATACAGTCGATTCAACGACAGCATCAAAAAAAGCGAATGACCATTTGGGAGCGTATTCGCTGTCTAGCCGATGCTGAGCCCCATGTGTTGTATCAAAACTGGGGTCCCAATTTAGACGGCGCGTCGCTGGTTACCGCGGTGATTCAAATAGATGGTCGCGATGTTGCTATCTACGGTCATGATTTTACGGTTCGAGCCGGTTCAATGGACGCGACCAACGGCCGCAAGCTCGCGAAGTTGTTTGAATTAGCGGCCAAGCGCAAGATCCCACTGGTTGGATTGAACGACTCTGCGGGGGCTTATATTCCCGCGGGTGTTGGCGGTCTTGATGGATATGCCGACGCGTTTACTGCTTTGCGAAAAATTAGCGGCATCGTGCCAAGTATCATGTGTATGTTCGGGTTTAACGCCGGTGGTGGCAGTTATCTTCCGCGACAAGGTAGTTTTTTGATCCAACCAAGGGATACGTTCTTTGGTTTAACCGGGCCTGGGGTCGTGAAGTCGGTACTGGGTGAGGACATTACCCCCGACGAACTGGGAGGTCCCAACGTACACAGCCAAACGGGCGTTACGGATTTTGTTGTCGACGATGAAGTCGGCGCATTACGAAAAGTGCGCGAGATTCTTAAGTACTTGCCCGATTCCAATCAAGTGGCACCGGCCTATCAACCCAGCTCAGATCCAGCCCATCGCAGTACCCGCGATATCGATATCTTGCTGCGCAAAGCCTTTAACTCACCCACGGGTTTCAACACACCGGTGGATATCACCATTTTGATTCAACAATTGTGCGATCACGGCGACTTCCTTGAAGTGCAGGCGGAGCGAGCGCGAAATACCATTACCGCCTTCGGTCGGATGGGTGGCCACGTTGTGGGGTTCGTCGCCAATAATTCAGCGGTTTCGTCAGGTCAAATTGATATTGACGCCGCTTATAAAAACGCGCGCTTCATTCGTTTTTGTAATTTGTACAACATACCAGTCATGTTCCTAGAGGATACGACGGGATTCCTCCCGGGTCGCGAGCAGGAACATCGAGGGATTGTGCAGGCTGGGCGGGCCATGCTCGATGCCATTGTTGATTTACGGACACCTCGCTTCCTGGTGTTGGTGCGCAATGCGTTTGGTGGCGCCTACGCCAGTTACAACAACTACCCCACCGGGGCCGACTTTGTGGTGGCGCTACCCACTACTCGGGTTGCTGTAATGGGCCCCGCAGGGGTTGAGTATGTCTACAAAGAGGAGCTCAAAGCCATTCGCGGCAGTGTTGCCGAGCGTATTGCGCGAGAGACCGAAGTACAGCGTGCTCAAGGTTTGAGTGAAGTCGACGCCAAGGCGGAGGCCGAACAGCAAGTGCGCGCTTGGGCCAAGCAGGCCGAGGCCGAGCTGGCTCAACGCTATGAGCGCGAAATCATGAACCCCGAGGAGGCACTGAGTTTAGGCTCTATCTCCCAAATTGTGATGCCAGATGACCTGCGCCAGGTGCTCACTGAACACCTAGCGTTCTGTTTACGCCATTACGAAGCCGGACCGCTGCAGGATGTGCAGCGTGAATTCCACTGAGTCGCGTTACAGGGAGAACTTGCGCGTGTCTAACGAACATTATTTACACAATCCGCTTATTCACAAAGATCGCCGGCTAGGCGAACAGCCATCGACATGGGTCCGGCAGTTTGATTGTCGCCATATTCGCCCCCTCATCATCTGCCGCGGCCCCATTCGCAAAGAGGCGATGGACGTCTTCGCCGAGATGGGTATCAGCCACTATGGGATTTTGCTGTCCGAGAAGGATTCTATTGTCTATCCCCGGGCACTGGCCCCCGAGCTGCGTGTATTGACGGATCCCTCGCGTGTGCACCGAGTGCCCGATTACACCGGCGCCACAAAAGAAGAGCGACTGCAACGTATCGACGACATCATCGCCATCGCAAAAGCCCACGACTACAACGCGATCTTCGCGGGCTACGGTTTTATGGCTGAAGATGAAACCATGGTGGCCGCCATGGAACGGGCGGGGCTTAATTTTATTGGCCCGTGCTCACGCACCGTCCACGACGCGGGCTTAAAAGATGAAGCCAAGCGCACCGCGCTGAAGGCTGGCGTATCGGTGACGCCCGGTATCGACAACGGCACCGCACTGACGCTGCTTAAAAAGTACCCCAGTGCCGATACCCTAAAGGCTTTGTGTCGAGCCGAAGCCCTCGATGTGCCCGACGAGGCCTTCGAGACCTCCGCCCTCGAGACCTTGGCGGATCTGGTGTTAGCGGCCAGTTATCACAAAGGCATTGACCTATACACCATCGACGAATTGGCTGAGACGCTCACCGATGCGGTGCGCAGTATTAACGCCGACTACCCCGAGAATCGGGTTCGACTGAAAGCCATTGGCGGCGGCGGCGGTAAAGGCCAACGTATCGTGGCGCTGGGGCAAGCCGAAAAAACCCCGGAACTGGTCCGTGAAATACTGAATGAAGTCAAAGCCACCGGCGTTGGCGACAATAAAAACGTGCTGGTGGAACTGAACATCGAAACCACTCGCCACCAGGAAATACAGGTGGTGGGTAACGGGGTTTGGTCTGTGACCTTAGGTGGTCGGGACTGCTCATTACAAATGCACGAGCAGAAGCTTTTAGAGGTTTCGGTGACTCGCGAGTCACTGCTCGCCGCTCAGGCAGAAGCAGAGCGAGCCGGTCGCACCGTCGAAGCTCAGGTGTTGGCCCAAGATGTCTCTACCCTCGATGCTATGGAGGAGGAGGCCGCTCGTTTTGGTGAGGCGGTGGGCCTCGACTCGGTATCAACCTTCGAGTGTATCGTCGATCGCGACCGTCACTTCTTCATGGAGATGAACACGCGTATTCAGGTGGAACACAGGGTGAGCGAACTGTGTTACGCCATGAAGTTCACCAACCCCGAAGATGCCAATGACAGCTTTGTGGTCGAGTCGTTGGTTGAGGCTATGGTGCTGTTGGCAGCCCACGGTCCAAAGTTGCCAAAGCCCGAGCGGGTGCTGCGATTCAATGACAGTGTCGAGGCCAGACTCAACGCCACCAACGATGCGCTGCAGCCCAGTGCCGGTGGGCAAATTCAATATTGGTCTGATGCTGTTGAAGGTGAGATTCGTGACGATCAGGGCATCAGTCTTCATAACCCCGATACTGATGTCTTCATGAACTACACCTTGGCGGGTGCCTACGACTCCAATATTGCGTTGTTGCTAACCGTCGGCGATAGCCGCCAACACAGTTACGAGCGCATGGCCGAGGTGTTACGTGCAACGAGTTTGCGCGGCCCAGATTTGCACACCAACCTGGCCTTCCACTACGGTTTGGTCAACTGGTTTTTAGGTAATCAAATTAACGCAAGACCGACCACTAAGTTTATCGTTCCCTATCTGACGGCGGTGGGTGAACTCACCCGTGAAGCCGAGCGCGTCGATCTCGATGTCGCCTGGCAAACACTGTGCAGGGCGCGCACGGCGGGGCTGTCACCGACCGATGCCAAGGACATGGCTGCGGCACTGTCCCGCAAGCAAACCCTAGTGATGCGACCTTTACAGGCCTTACTGGCATCACCCCACCTACTCGCAGGATGGCTCAGCATCAACAAGCTGGCGTTCTCCTACGACAAGGGGCATCTGAGCTGGGCCGACAACCCTGTGGACGTCCTCAGTGACACCTATCATTTCCTCAAATTGGACTGGTCCCCTGACTCTCCAGCAGCCAACGTGATTTGGGACCACGACCAACAGATTCTCAGTGAAGCCGAGGGCTTCTATAGTGATCTCAGTCAGCGCCTGGATCAGGATGACTGGGCCGGACTGTGCGATGCCTTGACACGGGACAGTGACGAGCGCTTTGAGGCGAGTGTATGGGCAGAGATTCAGGCGGCGCACCGCGGATTCCAGGCGGGTTTGGAGCTGCTGGAACTGTTGCCTGCCATGGCGCGCTTCACCGGTTTCTATGAGCTCTATGTCAACGAAGATCTCACCATACACATTCCGGACCGCCTGTTAGACCAGGACCATCAGGGGGCCATGGCGAAAGCGCTGGCGCCGCCGCCGGTGGCTAAATCCGATGAAATCGTGGCGGCCAGTGGCGGCATGTTCTACGGCCGTGAAGCCCCCGAAGCGCCTCTGTACGTCACCGCCGGCGATCATTTTGAAGCGGGCGATCCCTTGTACATCGTCGAAGTCATGAAAATGTTCAACAAGGTCTACGCGCCATTTGCCGGTACGGTTGATGAGGTGTTGATTGAGGGCGACGGTGTCATTATCAGTAAAGGACAGACGCTGTTTAAGGTGACCCCCGATGAAAAGGTCGAGGTGGAGGCACCGGAGGCGATGGCCGCCCGACGCCGAGCCCACACCGAAGAACTAATGCAAATGTTCCTCTGACAATAGGATATCCCACTATGATTACCGCCCTCGATCATATTGCCATTGCAGTCCCCGACCTCGAACGCGCAGTAAAACGTTTTATGGAAGACTTCGGTCTGCCCTTCGAGGGCACGGAAGACGTGGCTGCGGCTAAAACCAAGACCGCGTTCTTTCCGCTGCCGCCCACCAGTATCGAGTTGGTGCACCCACTTAATGGCGAGGGGCCCATTGCCGGCTATCTCGAAAAGCGTGGCGGTGGGCTGCATCATCTATGCTTCCGCAGCGATGATATCGACGCTGATGTGGCGCATCTGCGGTCTAAGGGATATCAGTTTTTAAGTGATGCCCCGAGCCCCGGCGCCCATGGCAGCCGGGTGATTTTTATCCATCCTCGCAGTTGTGACGGTGTGTTGATTGAACTCAATCAGCCAGCCTCCGATCACGCCCATTAGGTTTTTGCGTAGTTTCCCTTAAGGGCTTACTCATATTTTGCATAGAAGGAATTGACGGTGACGGTTTACGACAAAGACCAGGCAACTTGGGAAGAATGGGCAGTGTTGGTGGCCCAGCAAAGTAAAGGCATGACCCCCGATGACTTTACCTGGATTACACCGGACGATATTCCCTTAAAGGCCTTGTACACCCAGCGCGACACCAGTGACTTACCCTACATCGACACTATGCCCGGAATGTCGCCCTATATACGTGGACCCATGGCCACCATGTATGCGGGACGGCGTTGGACGATTCGCCAGTATGCGGGTTTTTCAACCGCTGAAGAGTCAAACGCGTTTTACCGAAAAGCCCTTGCCGCCGGTGGCCAGGGGGTATCGGTAGCCTTTGATTTGGCTACTCACCGGGGCTACGACTCGGATCACCCCAGGGTCACAGGGGACGTTGGAAAAGCGGGTGTTGCGGTCGATTCTGTCGAGGACATGAAAATTCTGTTTGATGGCATTCCCCTCGATCAAGTCAGCGTTTCTATGACCATGAATGGTGCTGTTTTGCCCATTCTCGCGGGTTACGTGGTGGCGGCCGAGGAGCAGGGTGTGAGTCAGGCGCAACTGTCGGGCACTATCCAGAATGACATTCTCAAAGAGTTCATGGTGCGAAACACCTATATCTACCCGCCAGCCCCCAGTATGCGCATCATCGGCGATATCATCGCCCATTGCTCTGCGCATATGCCGAGATTTAACACGATCTCCATTTCTGGCTATCACATGCAGGAAGCGGGTGCTAACGCGGCACTGGAACTTGCTTACACCTTGGCCGATGGCAAGGAATATATAAAGACGGCCTTGGCTGCCGGTCTTGACATCGATAGTTTCGCGCCGCGATTGTCCTTTTTCTGGGGCATCGGCATGAACTTCTACACCGAGATTGCCAAAATGCGAGCCGCCCGCTTGTTATGGGCTGAGATCGTGAACGAGTTCAATCCCAAGAATGCGAAAAGTGCGATGTTGCGGACCCACTGTCAGACCTCGGGGTGGTCGCTGACGGAGCAGGACCCTTACAACAACATCGTACGCACCACCATCGAAGCGATGGCCGCCGTCTTTGGTGGCACCCAATCACTGCACACCAATGCCCTCGACGAGGCTATCGCTTTACCGTCAGATTTTGCCGCGCGCATCGCCCGTAATACCCAATTGATCCTGCAGGAAGAGACCGGTATCGGTCAGGTGATTGACCCCTGGGGCGGCTCTTACATGATGGAAAGTCTGACCCAGGCAATGGCCGATAAAGCACGGGAGCTGATGGCTGAAATTGACCAGTTGGGTGGTATGGCAAAAGCTATCGAGAGTGGCGTGCCTAAACTGCGTATCGAAGAGGCGGCTGCCCGCAAGCAGGCACGTATTGATCGCGGTGAAGACGTTATTGTGGGAGTCAACAAATACCGGGTTGATACCCAAGACGACGTTGAGGTCTTGGAAATCGATAACGAGCAAGTGCGCCGTTCACAAATTGCCCGCCTTGAACGTTTGCGACAAGAGCGGGATGAAGCCGCTGTCACCGAGATTTTGGCGCAGCTTACCGATGCCGCCCGCAGCGGCGAGGGTAATCTGTTGGCGCTCTCGATTGAAGCCACACGGCGCCGCGCGACGGTGGGTGAAATCTCCGACGCACTCGAGGCGGTTTACGGGCGTTTTGTGGCCAGTGCACAAACCGTTTCCGGGGTTTATGGTGCTGCTTATGAGCAGGATGAGGGCTGGGCTAGTATCGTGCAGGACATTGCGCAATTTGTAGATCAGCATGGCCGGCGGCCGAGGATGTTAGTGGCCAAGATGGGCCAAGATGGCCATGATCGCGGTGCAAAAGTGGTGGCGACGGCTTTTGCCGATGTCGGGTTCGATGTAGATCTCTCACCCATGTTTGCCACCCCCGAAGAGGTCGCGCGTCAAGCGGTTGAAAACGACGTACATGTGGTCGGTGCGTCGAGTTTGGCCGCGGGTCATAAAACCTTGGTCCCTCAACTGATCGAGGCCCTGCGCGCAGAGGGCGCCGAGGACATCATCGTCATTGCCGGCGGGGTAATTCCTCAGCAAGATTATGGCTTCTTGGAAGAGCGCGGCGTCAGCTTGATCTTCGGTCCGGGCACCCCAATACCCGAGGCGGCGCGCAAAGTACTCGATGCCATTAATGCGGCGCAGAGCTGAATAGCAGTATGTCTCGGTCAGTGGACCTCGATGCACTCCTGACCGGTAATCGGCGCGCACTTGCGAAGGCCATTACCTTGGTTGAGAGTCGTCGAGAAGACGATCGGGAGGCGAGTCAGCAGCTGTTGAACGGGCTTTTGCCTCGCACGGGCAACAGTATTCGCATCGGTATTACGGGGGTCCCCGGGGTCGGTAAATCGACCTTTATCGAATCCTTCGGCATGGCGCTTATCGAGCGCGGCCATAGGGTGGCGGTACTTGCTGTGGATCCCTCATCGCCTATCGCCGGTGGTTCCATTTTGGGCGACAAAACGCGTATGGAACAACTGTCGCGACGTCCCGAGGCATTCATTCGACCATCGCCAGCGGGCAGCGCGCTTGGAGGCGTTGCACTCAAAACACGTGAGTCACTATTGCTCTGTGAGGCGGCAGGGTACGACGTCGTGTTAGTCGAAACGGTGGGAGTAGGGCAGTCGGAACACCAGGTTGCCGGCATGGTGGATTTCTTCCTTGTACTCATGCTGCCCGGTGGCGGTGACGAGTTGCAAGGTATCAAAAAAGGCATTCTTGAGCTGGCCGATGCGATCGTAATTAATAAGGCCGATGGTCCCAGTGAGGCGATGGCTGACACTACTCGGCAGCATTATCGCGGTGCCATATCACTGTTAAAACATCCGAGCTTCTGGCAGCCAGAGGTGCTTACCTGTTCCGCGTTAGAGCATCGGGGCGTTGCCGATATTTGGGCCATGATTGAACGCTACCGTGCTGAAGCGCAGGACAACGGGACGCTACAGCAAAAGCGTGCCGATCAAAATTTGGCTTGGATGCGGCAGCTCATCGACGAGCTGCTACGTATGCGTCTCACCCAAGATGCCAATGTACGCTCGACGCTCCCGAGCATAGAACGCAAGGTAAAAGATGAGCAGCTCACGCCCCTGGCCGCCGCGTTAGATGTCCTCGCCTTGGCAGGTTTGTAGTCGAATAATCTCACTACAGGGACCTCGAGTCACAGGCGATAGCGTGGCAGGCTACTTGTGTAATGCCGTCGAGCACCGTAACGTTGCCCAATGCGATTCTTAGCGCTAGAAAAGTTGATCAACTTACACGATGGTTATCGCCGCGCGGTGAAAGTAGACCAGATCGACGTATTGTTGCTGCAGGAAGAGGGGCAGCTGTACATTGTGCAAAGCCGCTGCCCACATCAGGAGCAGCCATTGGCCCAAGGTGACGTGGAAAATGGCGTTTTGTACTGTCCCCGGCATCAATATGGCTTCTCCCTGCAAACGGGCGCTCATCTCGATGGTATGTGTGAGTCCCTCAAGACGTGGACGCCTGTATACGAGGGTAACGAGGTGGGCATCCTCGTTGCTTCAACCTGAACCCCTCGATGTAAATTGATGCTTGTGGAAAGTAATGCTCTACAGGTTCGCTCAGGTATACCGACAACGTTAACGGCACGGCTTTACACCGCCGCTCAAGCCAGACAAATCGACCGAATGGCCATCGATCACTGGGGTTTCGATGGCTACGCGCTGATGGAGCGAGCAGGGGCTGCCGCTTTCAGTTATCTCAATCAGCGCTGGCCCGATGCCGCGCGTATCGCGGTGGTATGCGGCACGGGAAATAACGGAGGCGACGGTTTTGTGGTGGCTCGATTGGCCCACGAAGCGGGTTTGGCCGTGACGGTGGTGTTAGTCGGGTCTCGGGGGCGTATCCATGGTGAAGCATCCCAGGCCTTGGCCTGTTACAAGGCCGCAGGGGGCACGATCGCTGAAAGCTGGGACCCCATCGACAGTGCCGATCTGATTGTCGATGGCTTATTGGGCACCGGTTTCGTGGGGGAATTGCGCCCTGAGCATCAGCGGATAATTGACGCCATTAACACCCTTGAAACCCCGGTTGTCAGTCTCGATGTGCCCTCGGGTCTCAATGCCGATACGGGTATGCCTCAGCCGGTTGCCGTCCGAGCGGCACTCACCATTACGTTTATCGTGCCAAAACAGGGTATGGACACGGGCTCTGGTCCAGATCATTTCGGTAACGTCGTGCTGGCGGGTTTGGAATTACCCGCGGGGCTTGTTCAAACCGAGCAGCCGTCCGCAGTCCGATTGCAGCTGGATCGACTGCGCTTAGATTGGCCCGCCCGCAACAAGAACTGCCACAAAGGCCAGTTTGGACACGTCATGGTGGTGGGTGGCTCTCAGGGTTATGCCGGTGCTGGCGTGCTAGCGGCGGAATCGGCCTTACGTGCTGGTGCTGGTTTAGTCACCTTGGCCGCCCACAGCAGTGCTGTGCAAGCGGCGCTCGTCCGCTGCCCGGCACTAATGACGACCGACCTCGCTGATCGTGGCGCTTTGACACAGTATCTTAGTGATGCTGACGTGCTTGTGGTGGGGCCCGGTCTGGGCACTGATACGGCAGCCCAGTCAGTGCTGGCGATGGCTCTAGCCCTGGGTAAACCAACGGTGCTCGATGCCGATGCCCTCTCTTTGTTGGCTGAGCACTCTGAAGGGCTACCCGAGCTTCCCCCTACCACCATTATGACACCGCACCCGGGTGAAGCGGCGCGTTTGTTGGGTACCGGCACTGATAGGGTCAATCAGGATCGCTATGCTGCGGTCAGTGAGTTAGCCCAGCGATGGCAGGCAAATATTGTACTCAAGGGTTGTGGCAGCCTGGTGACTGACCCCAGTGAGCGACCGGTAGGTGTCTGCATCTATGGTAACCCTGGCATGGCGACCGCGGGGATGGGGGATGTCCTTGCGGGGCTGTTGGGGGCCTTGCTAGCGCAAGGTTTGCCCCCTCGGCAGGCAGCAGAGTTCGGTGTTTGTGTACACGCTAAGGCCGCTGATCTCGCGACCGAGCGCTGTGGCAAGGTAAGTCTATTGCCTACCGACTTATTCGAGCACTTTGCCCGTGCAGGTCTCGGATAAACCCTATAAACGCCGCATGTCAGGGCTGTGATCGGCTGCTGTCCACAGCTGTTCCAGGGTTTCATGCCATCGAGCAGCGATAGCTCGCGGCGCTAGCATCGCCGAGGCCCCTGGGGTGTCTTTCCAAATTAGCGCGCTGCTGCGATCGAAAAGAATCACCGTTTCACCTTGCCATTGGGGATGTTCGCTAAGGACCTTGAGCTCCACAGCGCTCGTGAGTCTACGGGCCAGCTGTACCAACAAGTGGCTGTTCATCTGCGCCGGTTGAAAATGCTCCATCAGCAGCCTAATACGGCTCTGCCGACCTCTTCGGGCCAAGAGGGCAAGACCATCGACCACCGGCGCTGAGTTCAGCACCTGAGGTTTAAGGTCGGGGCTTAAAATCGTGACATGGCGGCTGGTACTGGCCAGCTGCTCGAGGACCAATGTTTGCTGATCGTCACTCATGGGGTCTCTTCAGGGTGAATCAGCTCAGGGTGAATCAGCGCTTCAAATCCCGATAGAAACTCGATTAGGTCGTCGACATCTTCTCCATGTTGCACGGCATCGAGGGTAACGGCGTGACCAGCACATAGCGCGATAACGACGGGGAGTGCACCTTTCCCGATATCTAGGCTGTGGCCCGCCACAAACACGGTTACATGGGTCTCGTATTCAGTCCATGCCAGGCGAATCCAAGGTGCCAAAATGCGTTCAGCTGAGCTACCCGCGCCCGCCACTACCGGTATCAATGGGTCGTCATCAACGGGTAATTCGGTCACCAACTCGCCCAACCAGCGACCGTCATCCACATGGGTAATGGCGTTGATCAACGCATCCCGGGCATTCTGGCGTTGCTGCTCAGTGATTTCACCGGGCCTGCCCACAGTTTGCAGACTATCCCGATCCTCAAGCAGTAACTCGGGCTTGAGCTGCTCAATGACAGTGTCTGCCATGCGAGCCATGAGCGTTGTCAGTGGCGGAGCCCGGAAACCCAAAGAGAAGGTCATACACGGGCCCTGAGCGATGCCCCAGTGGGCAACACCCGGCGGCACATATAAGACATCGCCTGGGTTCAACAGAAATTCTTGGACGGTCTCAAAATGTTGCAGTAGCTGGAGATCGTCATGCTCGAGTCGGGCGGTGTCTTCATCGCAACGACCACCTAAACGCCACAGTCGCTGCCCCTCGCCCTGTAATAGGAATACATCATAGCGATCAAAATGCGGGCCTACGCCGCCGCCATCGACCGCCCAACTGACCATAATGTCATCGAAACGCCAGGATGGGATGAAATCAACACAGTGACGCAGAGCAGCCACTTCGGGCAATAATCGATCGACGGCCTGGACCAACAAGGTCCATTGGTCGCTGCGCAGGAAAGCCTCTTCGGTGAAAGGCCCGTGCTGCAACGCCCAGACCCCTTCGCTGTGACCGATGATGCGACTCTCAACCCCCGCTTCCATGGCGAGCCCCGCCAGTGTTTCTGGGGAGAGGGGCGAGCGGAAGTCGGGAATGGCTTGTCGTAACAATAAGGGCTCTCGCTGCCAGTGATGTCGCAGAAAGTGCCCGGGTTCAAGTGTGAAATGCGGACCTTTCACGAACCGTCGTAATCAGTGATCTGACGGGCTTGCAGTGCTGCGTTGCCAATATACGCAGCGGGCGTCAGCGCCATTAAGGCCGATCGAGCCTCCTCGGGGAGGTCTAGGCTGGCTACGAATGCTTGCAGGGTTTGAGCATCGATACGCTGACCACGAGTGAGCGCCTTCAGTTTTTCATAGGGCTCGGGGATGCCGTAGCGACGCATTACGGTTTGAATTGGTTCTGCCAACACTTCCCAGGCGGCGTCGAGATCTTGTGCTAGCCGCTCCTGATTAACCTGTAATTTACCGATACCTTTAAGCGCACTTTTGTAGGCCAGTAAGCTGTAGCCAAAGCCGACCCCCATATTGCGCAGCACCGTACTGTCGGTCAGATCCCGCTGCCAGCGGCTGATAGGTAGTTTCTGAGCGAGATGTTGCAGCATGGCGTTGGCGAGCCCAAGGTTGCCCTCGGCATTTTCAAAATCAATCGGGTTGACCTTGTGGGGCATGGTCGATGACCCGACTTCCCCTGCAACAGTTCGCTGACCAAAATAGCCAAGGGAGATGTAGCCCCATACGTCTCGATTGAAATCAATCAGGATGGTATTAAAGCGACTGAGGCCGTCGAATAGTTCTGCCATATAGTCGTGGGGTTCGATTTGGGTGGTATAAGGATTCCATTCCAAACCGAGACCTTCCACGAATTGCCGAGCGTGCGCCGGCCAGTCGACGTCGGGGTAGGTGACAGTATGGGCATTATAGTTACCCACCGCACCGTTCATTTTCCCCAGCGCAGGCACGGCATCAAGACGCCGTTGTTGCCGTTTTAGTCTGGCCACCACATTGGCCAGTTCCTTGCCTAAGGTGGTGGGACTGGCGGTCTGCCCATGGGTACGTGACAGCATGGGAACGTCTGAGAGACTGGTGGCGAGTTCAGTAAGTGCATCGATCAACTCGCGCATTACCGGACGCAGCACCGCCAGACCATCGACCAGCATCAACCCGTGGGACAGATTGTTGATGTCTTCAGACGTACACGCGAAGTGAATGAACTCACTGACTGCCGCCAACTCTGGCTCATGGGCGACTTTTTGCTTCAGGAAATACTCGACCGCTTTTACATCGTGGTTTGTGGTGGACTCAATGTCTTTAATCGCCTGCGCATCTGCCACATTAAATTGTGCTAACAGCTGCTCGAGGTAGGCCGTGCTGCTGTCGCTGAATGCGGGTACCTCGGTAATAGCCGGAGCGGCGGCCAAACTCTGCAACCAACGCACCTCGACGATCACCCGACGCTTGATAAGGCCGTATTCGCTGAACACATCGCGTAAGGCCGCAATCTTATCGCCATAGCGGCCATCAAGGGGTGAAACCGCGGTGAGGGCACTTAATGGGTGTTGGCTGGCTTGCATCGATATCTCCAAGTGATTGCCATAGTGGCGATTAAAAGACCTTTCAGGACGTTTAGGGCGCACCGAGTTCGCGACTTAAGGTGGCGGCGGTTTGCCGCACCGCAGAGCGCTGTAGTGCCAAACGCCATCGTTGGCCACCCAGTTGTCGCCACAGGTGTGCAGCGCGCACACCTGCCAAGAGCAGCGCGCGAATAATATCTGCATTGTTGTCATTCTGGAGATGTTGTGCGCTACCGGTGACTTTAATGCGAAACGACAGCTGGCTTAGGGTATCGCCGTAAATCGCAGCGACTGAATGACAGATATCGTTGACGTGACTGGCAAAGTGGGTGGCCTTGTATTGGGTGTGCTGTAATCGGCTGTGCACAACCTGCTGCATAGCCGTTTGGCCGGCGAACTTGCGCTCAAGGTGCAAAATGGCAAATAGGTAGCGCATCATCGAGGCACTGGTCTCGTCACCACCACTGGCTAAGCCCGCTGCTAAATTCTGAAGGCCCAGTCGAACGCCCTGCACGTTGCCGAAAACAGATTCCACATCGGGCGCATCAAAGCTAAATAGCGAGTGAACCGAGGCTTCCAAAAATTCCAAGGGGTAGGTGCCGGTACGCGATAACTGGTCGACAATACGAGCCGCCTGGGCCACACCGGCGAGCGCGATGGTTTGATTTTCCAGCACTGTGCGAAGCTGTGGTGAGGTCATGTCTGCCTCTCGCTGCTGGCGTTGACATGCCCTGCAACTGGCTGGGAACACCTTGGATTATGAGGGATTCCGTCGACAATGACGCCGCCTCCGAGGCACTCGTCATTCTGATAAAATACCACGGACTGCCCAGGCGTCACCGCACGCTGGGGCGTATCAAAGACTACTCTGACCCCGCATTCTTCAGCGCCGCCGATTCTTGCCAGTTTAGTGTCGGCTGGACTGCTTGTGAGCGGCAGGACGGTGCATTGCTGGTCGGCCTGGCGATAACGAATTTTGGCAGTGCAACGGAGTGGCAGTGTGGGAGCGGTGCCGCTGATCCAAAAGATAGGGTCGGTTACCAGGCTACCGCAGAACAATGCCGGATGGTCGTTACCCTGGGCCACCAGCAACACATTGCGTGCCAGATCCTTGCCCACCACATACCAAGGTGCCTCATCGTGATCCGCTAAACCGCCGATGCCCAAGCCCTGTCGCTGTCCGATGGTGTGGTACATCAATCCCTGATGCGTCCCCAAGGGCTCGCCATCAACGCTTTCGATGGTGCCGGGGTTGGCGGGTAAATAGGTTTGTAGAAAATCTTTGAAGCGGCGCTCACCAATAAAACAAATGCCCGTGGAATCTTTTTTACGGGCCGTTGCCAAACCTGCCTGCTCGGCGATGGCGCGTACTGACGATTTTGGCAATTCACCGACAGGGAACAGGGTTTTAGCCAACTGCTCGTGGCCCACCTGATGAAGGAAGTAGCTTTGGTCTTTGTTGTTATCGAGGCCTTTTAGTAACCGCGTGCTGCCATCCCGGTGTTGTCGGCGCACATAATGCCCGGTAGCGATAAGGTCTGCCCCTAAATGGGTCGCGTAATCGAGAAACGCTTTGAATTTGATTTCTCGGTTGCACAGGATATCGGGATTGGGCGTGCGTCCAGCGCGATACTCGCTCAGAAAATGCTCAAACACGCCATCCCAATATTCTGCCGCAAAATTAGCCCCATGTAGGTGAATGCCCAGTCGGTCGCAAACGGCCTGTGCATCGGCGAAATCGACTTTTGCCGTGCAGTATTCGGTACCGTCGTCTTCCTCCCAGTTCTTCATGAACAGCCCCTCAACCCGGTAGCCCTGCTGCTGAAGTAGCAGCGCGGAGACCGAGGAGTCGACGCCGCCGGATAGTCCGACGATGACTTTTGTGTGTTGAGGTGAGGGCATGCTAAACCATGATGTCGTCAACGAGGATGAAGCGCGCGGCCAGCACTGGGTGACTTTCCATTGTCAAATGAGTGGTCCGATGACGTGTCTGGCAAAGTGTCCGATGAATCGCGCATTCCACACGGCCCAATGATACCGCTTTCGAGTACGTCTAAGGAAATACTGCGTCAATGCTGACAATACCGACGGTAACTGAGCCCAGGTTCGCAGACCGCGCTGAGCCAGCTTCCCCGGGCCTATCGCGCTGCTCTGCCCCGTTTTGGGGAGGCTTCCTGATGGCTATGCTGTTCAGTACGGTAACAGCCGGGCGCTAAGTCCCCCACGTGCCAAGGGCCAACCGATACCCGAACCAAACGAAGGGTTGGCAAGCCAACGGCCGCGGTCATTCGCCGAATTTGGCGATTGCGCCCCTCTTGTAAGGCAATCTCAAGCCAACTGTCGGGTACCGTCGCCCGGTATCGAACCGGCGGGTGCCGATCCCAGAGGGGCGGCGGCGTCATAGTGCGAACTCGCGCGGGCAGGGTAGGTCCATCTTTTAGCACCACACCATCCATCAATTGCTGTATGGCCGTTTGTGTCACCGTGCCCTCTACCTGCACCCAATAGACTTTCCACTGCTTGTGTCGTGGGTTGGCGATGTGTTGCTGAAGCCGACCGTTATTAGTGAGTACCACTAGGCCTTCACTGTCGTAATCGAGCCTGCCTGCCACCCGGTATCCGGGGGCACTGAGATACCGAGCTAAGGTAGCGCGCGGTGTTGCCACCGTGCTGTCCCGGTCGGTGAATTGGCACAAAACCTGGAAGGGTTTGTTCAGCAGAATGATGTTCGACAAGCGCAGCACACCCGGTTTTAGTGGTAACATTAGGCCTTAAGAGCGGCGTTGAGCCGCCGGCGGTCCAGGGGGATTCTATGGATCAAGCAGGCAGCAATTGCCACGCTTGTGGTGTGCCCCTTGCCGTATAGCGAGCACGATATATCCACCTAATAAAGGATCCTCACCCTATGGCTTACAAGCACATCAAGGTACCCGAATCGGGCGATGTCATCACCGTTAACGCCGACAACAGTCTCACTGTGCCCAATAACCCAATCATCCCCTACATTGAAGGTGATGGCATTGGCGTAGACATCAGCCCAGTCATGATAGAAGTCGTCGACGCCGCCGTCGAGAAGGCCTATGGCGGCGACAAAAAGATTTCTTGGATGGAAATCTACACCGGTGAAAAAGCCGCCGAGCTATACGAAGGCGACTGGTTCCCAGAGGAGACCCTCGAGGCCATTAAGACATACTCTGTAGCCATCAAAGGACCACTCACTACGCCAGTGGGTGGTGGCTTCCGTTCCTTAAACGTAGCACTGCGCCAGGAACTCGATCTGTACACCTGCTTGCGACCCGTGCGTTGGTTCGAGGGTGTGCCCTCACCGGTGAAGGACCCCGGCGCCTGTAATATGGTTATTTTCCGAGAGAACTCGGAAGATATTTACGCGGGTATTGAATACCAGGCGGGTACCGAAGAGGCCCAAAAAGTCGTCGACTTCATCATCAAGGAAATGGGTGCTACAAAAATCCGCTTCCCCGACAACGTGGGTATCGGTATCAAGCCGGTATCAGCCGAAGGCACCAAGCGTCTTGTTAGAAAAGCCATTCAATATGCCATCGACCAAGATTTGCCCTCGGTTACGCTGGTGCACAAGGGCAACATCATGAAATTTACCGAGGGCGCGTTCCGGGATTGGGGCTACGAGCTTGCCCGTGAGGAGTTCGGCGGTGAATTACTCGATGGCGGTCCGTGGGTTGAAATCAAAAACCCCAATAACGGTAAGCCTATAGTGGTGAAAGATGTCATTGCCGATGCCATGCTGCAGCAGGTACTGACCCGACCCCGGGATTACAGTGTGGTTGCCACCCTGAATCTCAATGGGGACTACCTATCAGACGCGTTGGCGGCCCAGGTCGGTGGTATTGGTATTGCGCCCGGTGCGAACTTGTCCGATACCGTTGCTCTGTTTGAGGCGACCCACGGCACAGCGCCCAAATATGCGGGCCAAGATAAGGTGAATCCGGGTTCGCTCATTCTGTCAGCGGAAATGATGCTCCGGCATTTGGGATGGAACGAGGCCGCTGACCTCATCATCAATGGTATGAACGGTGCGATTCAGTCCAAAACCGTCACCTATGACTTCGAGCGCCTGATGGAAGGTGCCACTTTGGTGTCTTGCTCAGAGTTCGGCGAAGCGATCATCAAAGCCATGTAACACCTGGGGAAAACAGTACCCACCCGAAAAGCCCGCTAGTGCGGGCTTTTTTCTTCGTATGCCAGGCATTCGGGTACACGTAAACGACCATCGCCCAGACCCTGTCGTGCTTCTTTAGGGGCAGGTCAGGCGAGTTTTCGCCACTGCGCAGGCGGTAGCATTTGACGCTTCAATTATACTCTGGGCATGATGGAAACCATGACGAATATCGAGCCAATGACCACTATTTCAGCGTCGATAGCCCATTACGCCAGCGCTAAGCCCGGTCATCCAGGGAGTAGCGAGGACGATGGGGGGCTGGCTGTAGCCCCGGCAAAGCCCGCGCTGAAGCGGCCACCCCTTTATAAAGTGGTGCTGCTAAACGATGACTACACCCCCATGGAGTTTGTGGTCGACGTGCTAGAGCAATTTTTTGGTCTCAATCGCGAGCGGGCAACGCAAATCATGCTGGCCGTGCATACCCAGGGTAAGGGTGTGTGTGGTATCTATCCTAGGGATATTGCTGAGACCAAGGCCGCCCAAGTCAATCAGCACGCCCGAGACAATGGCCACCCATTACTGTGCGAAGTCGAACCTTCAGAAGACGAGGAGTAATACCATGCTGAGCAAGGATCTTGAGCAGGTTCTCAACGAGGCGTTCCGCACCGCTCGAAGCCGTCGGCATGAGTTTATTACCGTCGAACACTTGTTATTGGCACTGCTCGATGACACAGCAGCGCTCACCGTTCTGCAAGCCTGCCAGGTGAATTTGGATACCCTGCGCAGCGATCTCGTGGAATTCATCGACTCGACAACACCTTTGTTGGGCGAAGAGGACGACGGTCGTGATACCCAGCCGACCCTCGGTTTTCAGCGGGTGCTGCAGCGGGCCGTCTTTCATGTGCAGAGCTCTGGAAAACGGGAGGTGACCGGCGCTAATTTGCTGGTGGCTATTTTCTCTGAGCAGGAATCCCAGGCGGTTTACTTTCTTAAAAGCCAGAATGTGTCGCGGCTGGACGTGGTCAACTTCATCACCCACGGTATTGCGAAAGACGACGACGATGCCGGAGTGGGCGATGCCGAGCAGCGCGAGAGCGGGGCAGAGGGCGATAGTGCCGCCGAGGCGAGCCCACTCGATACCTACGCCACCAATCTCAACGAAGAGGCAAAATCAGGCCATATTGATCCTCTGATTGGACGCCTGCATGAAGTCGAGCGGGTCGCACAAATTTTGGCCCGACGGCGTAAAAACAATCCTCTGTTAGTCGGTGAATCAGGGGTGGGTAAAACCGCTATCGCCGAGGGTCTGGCAAAGTTGATTGTCGATGGTGACGTGCCCGATACCCTAAAAGATGCGGTCGTGTACTCCCTGGACCTTGGTGCGCTCTTGGCGGGCACTAAGTATCGCGGTGATTTTGAGAAGCGATTCAAAGGCTTACTTGCGAATCTTAAAGAGCGTGATCACGCTATTTTATTCATCGATGAAATCCACACCATCATTGGAGCGGGGGCCGCATCCGGTGGCGTGATGGACGCTAGTAACCTCCTTAAGCCGTTGTTGAGCTCCGGCAAGATGCGCTGTATCGGATCGACCACATTTGCCGAATACCGGGGTATTTTTGATAAGGACAAAGCGCTCAGTCGCCGTTTCCAAAAGATTGATGTGCTCGAGCCGTCTATTGATGACGCATACAAGATCCTGAAGGGGCTTAAATCTCGGTTCGAGGAACACCATGGCTTGCGTTACAGCGATAAAGCCCTGCGTGTGGCCACTGAAATGTCGGCGCGTTACATCACAGACCGATTTCTTCCTGACAAAGCTATTGACGTGATCGATGAGGCCGGTGCGTACCAGCAACTCGTCCCTGCCAGCAAGCGAAAAAAGGTCATTGGCCCCGCTGATATTGAAGCTGTTGTGGCAAAGATTGCACGTATTCCTCCCAAAACCGTGACCTCGGATGACCGCGAGTTGCTCGAGAAGCTCGAATCCAACCTGCGCATGGTGGTGTTTGGGCAAGAGCAGGCGGTCAGCCAATTGGTAGCGTCCATTAAACTCGCGCGGGCGGGGCTGCGCTCCGGTGATAAGCCTATTGGTTCGTTTTTATTGGCGGGGCCAACCGGCGTCGGTAAAACCGAGGTTACCAAGCAGTTGGCACTGCAACTCGGTCTCGAGTTGGTTCGATTCGACATGTCGGAGTACATGGAGCGCCACACGGTATCGCGTTTGATTGGCGCGCCTCCTGGCTATGTCGGCTTTGATCAAGGCGGGCTGTTGACCGATGCGGTGACCAAGCACCCCCATTCCGTGGTGTTGCTCGATGAGATCGAGAAGGCCCATCCAGAGGTCTTTAATTTGCTCTTGCAGGTGATGGATCACGGGGCTCTGACTGACAACAACGGGCGCAAGGCGGATTTCCGCAATGTGATTCTTGTCATGACCACTAACGCCGGCGCTGAAAATGTCAGCCGCCGGTCGATCGGGTTTACGCAGCAGGACCACAGTACCGACTCCCTCGAGGCCATCAACCGAACTTTCACGCCAGAATTCCGCAATCGTCTCGATGCTATCGTGCCGTTCGCACCCTTGGGTGAGGATGTCATTTTAACGGTCGTCGATAAATTCCTGACAGAGCTGCAGGGCCAGCTAGATGAGAAGCGGGTGCAACTCGAAATCGATGACGAGGCGCGATTGTGGCTAGTCGAGAAAGGCTACGACCGGAACATGGGTGCACGACCCATGGCTCGGGTTATCCAGGAGCACATCAAGAAACCTTTGGCGGACTTGGTGCTCTTCGGTGCTCTCAGTAAGGGCGGTACCGCGCTTGTTCGCTTGAAAGACGATCGGACATCGCTTGAGGTGAGTGCGGAACAAGCGGTCTCTGACGACGCGACCGTCGAGGTCTAGCCGGCAGGCCTCAGCATTGCGGCCTTTAGGGTCTAGCGCTCGCGGTAGGTAATACGGCCTTTGGTGAGGTCGTAGGGTGTAACTTCAACGCGCACTTTGTCGCCGGTTAGGATGCGAATATAGTTTTTGCGCATCTTGCCAGAGATGTGAGCCGTGACAACGTGGCCGTTCTCGAGCTTCACGCGGAATGTGGTGTTGGGAAGGGTGTCGATGATTTCCCCTTCCATTTCAATTTGGTCTTCTTTCGCCATGTATGCTGGGCACCGTTAACTATGAGGCGCGCACTGTACCCGAAAGCGAGCGGTTAAAAAAGCACCATCAGCGGGGATTGTCCACGAAGTGGAGGGGGAGGCTCTGCTGTTGATCGGAGACGCTGGGCAATTTCTCGTAGCGCTGCCATTCACCGCCGAGCAGCAATTCCAGGGGCTGGAATCTGGTTTTGTAACTCATCTTAGTGCAGTCCTGTATCCAGTAACCCAAATACAAGTAATCCAACTGTCGTTGGCGCGCCTGCTCAATCTCCACAAGCACCCCATAGGTACCTAGGCTGCGCTGCTGCTCTGTGGGGTCATAAAACGTATAGATGGCCGATAAACCGTCGAGCATCTCATCACAGACCAACACCCCAATGAGCTGTTCATCCTTGCGAAGTTTGAAGTAACGGGTACAACCTAAACCATTGTTGAGAAAGGATTGGTACTGGTCCCGATCCGGTGGGTACATGTCGCCGTCGGCGTGTCGACCCTCAATATAACGGCTGTATAAATTATAGGATTCGTCATCGAAAATAGAGCTGCACAGCTCGACCTCAAGATCCTGATTGCGTTGCCACACCCGGCGCTGGCTCTTGCTCATGGTGAATTCGCTGACCGGCACCCGAGCGGCAATACAGGCGTTACAGCGAGCGCAGTGGGGGCGGTAAATGTGGTCGCCGCTGCGTCGAAACCCTAATAAAGACAGCTGGGTATACAGGGATTCAGTGATGCGCTGCCGAGGATCAATAAAGAGTGTTGTCGCCTCCTGGCCCTGCAGATAACTGCAGTCGTGGGGGAAGGTGGTAAACACCTTGATATCTCTGAGGGAGGCGCTCATCTTGACCACCTGAGAAGTAATTCGGTGGTGCTACTCGGCAGTTGCTCCCAAACTGAGGCGCCCACAGGGCCTGTAAACGCCTCAGGATTTGCCAAAGTGTCCTCGGAGAGCTGGTTATGTGCACTGGTCATGGGAGACTTTATAGCCTGTGCGAGATGATTTTCAAAGACCTCTCGGGACACATTCCGGGCTCCGAGGCTACTCAAGTGATCGCTCTCTACCTGACAGTCGATGAGATCGATATGGCCCTCTCGCCCCAGCAACGCCAGTGCCGCCAGGGCTGTTTTGGAGGCGTTGGGGCGTTTTGAGAACATGGATTCCCCAAAGAAGACCCGGCCCATCGCCACGCCATACAGTCCGCCGATGAGTTGTTCCTGCTGATAAACCTCAATGGAGTGTGCATAGCCCATGCGGTGAAGCTGGGTGTAAGCGGCCATCATGTCAGGGCTGATCCAGGTGCCCGATTCCCGGGCGCGGGGGGCGGCACAGGCGCGGATAACCGATTCAAAGGCCTGATTCGTTGCCAGCGAGCACACGCCCTTACGGAGGTCCCGGCGCAAAGAACGGCTCATATGGAATTCACTGGGGAACAACACCGCTCGTGGGTTGGGTGTCCACCACAGGATCGGGTCGTCTTCGCTAAACCAGGGAAATATTCCCCTGCAGTAGGCGGCAATTAACCGCTCTGCACTCAAGTCCCCCCCAACCGCCAGCAGTCCATTGGGTTCTGCCAACGCCGCACTGGAAGGGGGGAACGGTTCCATCGAAGATTTAGCTGAGTCCGTCCAAGAATTTCTCGGCATCTAAGGCCGCCATACAGCCAAAGCCCGCCGACGTAATCGCCTGTCTGTAGATATGATCAGCCACATCCCCTGCGGCAAATACCCCAGGCACACTGGTGGCAGTCGCTTCACCCTCGACCCCTGATTTGATGGTGATGTAGCCACCTTCCATCGCCAACTGGCCTTCGAAGATGCCGGTATTGGGTTTGTGCCCAATAGCAATAAAAACCCCGTCGAGGTTTATGTTCTCAGTACTGCCACTGGCAGTATCTTTAATGACGATACCGGTAACACCGCGGTCGTCGCCGACGACCTGATCGAGGGTGCGATGCCAGTGGAGAACCACCTTACCCTCTGCGGCGCGGGCGAACAGACGATCTTGCAGCACTTTTTCAGCGCGCAGGGTATCTCGTCGATGGACCAGGTGAACGGTGCGGCACAGGTTAGCCAGATAGAGTGCTTCTTCAACGGCGGTATTGCCACCACCCACGACCGCGACGTCTTTATTGCGGTAGAAGAAACCGTCACAGGTCGCGCAGGCGCTGACGCCTTTGCCCATGAAGGCGGTTTCACTATCTAGCCCAAGGTATTGAGCCGAGGCACCCGTGGCAATGATGAGCGCATCGCAGCTATAGTCTTGGCTGCCCCCAAGCCGGAAGGGGCGGGTGCTGAGATCGACCTGTTCGATGTGGTCGAACACAATGCTGGCATCAAACCGTTCAACGTGGGCTTGCATCTCTTGCATGAGCTGCGGGCCCTGCAAATCGGGTGCGCCGCCGGGCCAGTTCTCCACTTCGGTGGTAGTGGTAAGCTGACCACCTTGCTGCATGCCGGTGATCACAACGGGGTTTAAATTGGCTCTAGCCGCGTATACCGCGGCGGTGTAACCCGCGGGTCCCGAGCCCAGTATGATTAAGCGGTGATGGTTGGGCTGAGTCATGGCCTACCTCTTCAAAAAATGGTGCGTCAAAAAAATGGTGCGCTAGGGTAAACCACAGAATCATTCCCGGCAAAGCGAAGGCGGATTCTCGAAAAACAATGCAAGCCACTGAAAAAATTGAAGAAAGAGGGCTTTTGCTGGTGGCATATGTTAGAGTTTTGCCTTTCTTAATTGGGAGTTAATAGTTTGGCGAGTACGCGTAAGACCGCAACCACAGCCGAGCTGAGTCATCCTCGCCGACGTTTGCGTGACGGTTTGTTCATTGCGGTGAGCGCTGGCTGCCTACTACTGTTGCTAGCCCTGGTGAGCTACCACCCGGATGACCCGGGGTGGTCTGCAAGTGGCACGGGTGACTCCGTGCGCAATATGGCCGGCATTACCGGCGCTTTCGTGGCCGACGTTACCTTCTCTCTGCTTGGATTTGCCGCCTACCTGGTGCCGATACTACTGGCATGGCGGGCATTGCGCATACTGACAGAGGCGGACGATCACCAGCCGCTGCATTGGCTGCTCTTTGGCTTGCGGGCTCTGGGATTACTGCTGGCCGTTGTCGCGTTCACATCAATTGCCGCGCTGAACGACAAGGGTGGATCAAGCTTGCCCCAGGGGGCGGGTGGCATATTGGGTGCGGCGGTGGGTGTTGGGTTTGACGTCGCGTTTAGCCCCGTGGGTAGTCGTCTTATTCTCGTTGCCGTATTTTTGCTGGGCATGACCCTGTTCGCCGATATCAGTTGGCTACACCTCATCGACTGGATCGGCGCTCGGGTATTGGCGTTCCTGAACGCTACGCGAGACCGTTTTTACACACTGCGGGATCGTTGGGCCGAGCGCCGGGCCCGGGCTCAACAGGTCGAAGCGCGTAAAACAAAAATTGCCGAATACGTTGAAACCACCAAAAAGCGGCCTCCGCCAAAAATCAAGGCACCGGAACCCAAAGTCGAGTCTGGACAGCGGATTCAAGCGGAAAAACAGCAACCGCTGTTTGATCAACCTCTGGTCGGTGAATTGCCACCCCTCGAGCTGCTTGATGCCCCAGTCCATACTGGCCCAAGGGGTTATTCCCGAGAAGAACTCGAGTCCTTATCGCGCTTGCTAGAGCTCAAGTTGGCCGATTTCAACGTCACGGCTGAGGTAACCGCGGTTTACCCGGGACCTGTCGTGACGCGATTTGAAATTCAACCGGCACCGGGCGTTAAAGTATCGCGTATCTCCAATCTTGCGAAAGATTTGGCCCGATCACTGGCGGTGATTTCTGTGCGAGTTGTTGAGGTGATTCCGGGGAAGAGTGTGGTCGGTATCGAAATCCCCAACGCCGATCGCCAGACAGTGAACTTCAAGGAAGTGCTTGCATCAAAGACCTTTGAAGATTCCAAATCACCCCTGACCCTGGCGCTCGGTCACGATATTGCGGGGGCGCCCGTGGTGGCAGATCTGGCAAAAATGCCCCATTTGCTGGTGGCGGGTACAACCGGCTCGGGTAAATCGGTGGGCGTTAACTGCATGTTGGTGAGCCTGCTCTACAAGGCGGGCCCCGATCAGGTACGACTTATCCTGGTGGATCCGAAAATGCTGGAGCTATCGGTGTACGAGGGCATTCCCCATTTGTTGACACCGGTGATTACCGACATGAAAGACGCAGCCAACGGCCTGCGCTGGTGTGTTGCCGAGATGGAGCGGCGCTACAAGCTGATGTCGCTCATGGGGGTGCGTAATTTGGCAGGCTTCAACCGGAAGGTGGCTGACGCCATTCGTGCGGGCGAGCCTATTCCTGATCCAACATGGAAGCCTGATCCCTTGTCGATGACGCCTGAGGAAGATCAGGTTCAACCTCACCTTGAAGAGCTGCCCAGCATCGTGGTGGTGATCGACGAATTCGCCGACATGATGATGATCGTCGGTAAAAAGGTCGAAGAGCTAATTGCACGGATTGCTCAAAAGGCCCGAGCTGCAGGTATCCACCTGATACTGGCGACACAACGCCCCTCGGTCGATGTGATTACAGGGCTTATCAAAGCGAACATTCCAACCCGCATCGCATTTTCAGTCAGCTCGAAAATCGACTCCCGCACCATCCTCGATCATGGGGGCGCTGAACAGTTGTTGGGTTACGGCGATATGCTGTATCAACCCTCGGGTAGCAACGTTCCTGTACGGGTTCACGGTGCTTTCTGCTCCGATGATGAGGTGCATCGGGTTGTGAATGATTGGAAGCGTCGGGCTGAACCCAAATACATCGAGGGCTTACTCGATGAGGGCGGTCAAACCCCCGTCACCGCCGGTGAACTTCAGTCAGCCTCCTCGGATAGTGACGACCCCGAGAGTGATCCGCTCTACGATGAAGCGGTGCACCACGTCTGTAAAAGTCGGCGGGCCTCTATTTCCAGTGTTCAGCGTAAGCTTCGCATTGGCTACAACCGAGCGGCGCGACTGATAGAAGCCATGGAGATGGCGGGTGTGGTCTCCACCATGGGGACAAATGGTCAACGGGATGTGTTGGCACCACCCCCGGCCGAAGATTAACCTAATGCTGGAGTCAGCCATGAGATCGGTTTGGGGGCGTGTTGCGGCCATCGCGGTGCTTGTGTCTTGCAGTACGAGGGCGCTCGCCGAGGAGATACCTGAACACCCAAGTCCCGGCGCACAACCCTTTGACGCGTCTGCCAGTTTATTGCCAGTAGAGGGTCTATTGGGTCGTTTTGAACAGCGTATCGAAGATGCCGAGGGCGAGTTGCTCAGTCAAAGTCGGGGACAATTTGCCCTGCGTAAGCCCCATTTTTTTCGGTGGTCAATAGAGGCGCCAGGACAGCAACTACTGGTTGCCGACGGAAACTGGCTCTGGCAGTACGACCTCGATTTGGAAACGATCACACGTCAGCCCATGGGTCTCGACGGCAGTGCGCCCTTGCGACTTTTGACTCAATCGATGAAAGATTTGGCCCGTGACTACCGGCTTGAATGGACGGCAGACCTGTTGACCCTGACGCCCCTGAGTCCCAAGGCAGACTTTGATGCCATGCGCGTGCACTATCGCGACGATTTACCCCGGCGACTTACCATCGACGATAATCTGGGGCAGACCATCGATATCGTATTTACGGTCGATGCCAACGAGGTGCCTCCGTTATCGACATTCCTGTTCGAACCCCCAGACACCATCGACGTCTACACCCAGGAACCCTAGGTCTTGGTTGATACACCCCAGCAAGGACTCTTCTCGAGTGCCGATTCGGCGCAGGTGCCGGTGCCCTTGGCCGCTGCAATGCGACCGACATGCTTGCAAGAGTTCGTGGGTCAAGGCCATTTATTGAGCGCTGATCGTCCGCTAGCCCAGGCTATTAATCGTGGTCATTTGCACTCGTTTGTTCTGTGGGGGCCGCCGGGGGTGGGTAAAACGACGCTCGCACGCATTGCTGCCCAGCAGGCCGATGCCCGATTCTTGCAGTTATCGGCGGTTATGGCAGGTGTGCGGGATATTCGCGATGCGATGACCCAGGCCCAGGCGGAACAAGCGAGGGGCCGGGCCACGGTACTTTTTGTCGACGAGGTGCATCGCTTCAATAAAGCCCAGCAGGATGCGTTTCTACCTTATGTGGAGGAGGGCACCATTACTTTCATTGGGGCAACCACGGAAAATCCCTCCTTTGAGTTGAACTCGGCCTTGCTCTCCAGGGCTCGAGTGTATCGCTTGCGTGCCCTTGAACAGGATGATCTGGAAACCCTGATGCGACGGGCCCTATCGACGCAACTGTGTGATGTGGTGATTGATGAGGTCTGTCTTCAGCAGTTGGCCCGAAGTGCTGACGGTGATGGTCGCCGAGCGTTAGCGCAATTGGAACTGGCCGCCGATTTGGCACACAGCGATGCCAATGGCAGACGTCGTATCGATCAATCGGTTATTGATGAGATTGGCACGGGGAGCGTTCGGCGATTCGACAAGGGTGGCGATGCGTTCTATGACCAAATAAGTGCACTGCATAAATCGGTTCGAGGCAGCAACCCTGACGCGAGCCTGTATTGGTTTGCCCGAATGCTGGACGGGGGTTGCGACCCCCTTTATATCGCGCGTCGGGTGGTGCGAATGGCCAGTGAAGATGTTGGCAATGCGGATCCCCGTGCGTTGGCATTGGCGTTGGACGCCTGGCAAGTGCAAGAGCGTCTGGGTAGCCCCGAAGGTGAGCTCGCCATCGCGCAAGCCATTACCTATCTGGCCTGCGCAGCGAAGAGCAATGCGGTTTATCTGGCGTACAAATCCGCAAGAGCCGAGGCAGAAAATGGCCCAAGTCTTCCGGTGCCAGCCCATTTATGCAATGCCCCTACGGCTTTGATGAAGGAGCAGGGGCTTGGGCAGGGCTATCGGTATGCCCACGATGAGCCCGATGCCTACGCGGCGGGGGTGCACTATTTTCCCGATGCTATGGAGCGCCAACATTACTATGAACCGGTTCCACGAGGCTTGGAGATCAAGATTCGGGAAAAACTGCAGCAGTTGCGGCAGCGTGACATCGCGGCCACCTTCGGGGAGGCGTCCTGATGTTGGCTTGGTTGTACGTTGCCATCGGTGGCGCGGCGGGGGCTATGGCTCGCTATGGCATTTCACTGGCGATTCGCCCCATCAATGACAGCCACTGGCCCTTGGCAACGTTCGCAGTGAATATCGTGGGTGCTTTCGGTATCGGTGTCTTGGCGGTGCTACTCGAGCGCCAAGTCCTGCACCCAGATTTACGGGCCTTAGGGATGGTGGGATTTTTTGGGGCGTTCACCACCCTGTCGACCGTATCCCTTGAACTACTGCAAATGCTCGAGCGCGGTCAGCTGGTGCTTGGCCTGTTATACGGCTTGGCGACCCTGTTAATTTGTGTTGTCGGTGCAGCGAGTGGCGTCATGCTGACACGCATGGTGCTCTGATCGGGTATGATGCGCGGCTATTTCAACCCCCCAAATTTGGCTTGCTGGAGGCTGTCATGCTCGATTTAAAAGTTGTTCGCTCGGATCCCGAGGCTATCGCCGCTGCGCTGGCTCGCAAGGGCCACAGGTTTCCGATCGAGCAATTTATCGACCTCGACAGTCGACGCAAAGCGGCCGATATGCGCTCCCAGCAGTTGCTCGCCGAACGCAAAGCAGCATCGAAAAAGATTGGCGAGCTGGTGGGGCAGGGTATGGCGGTCGAGGACGCCAAGGCCGAGGTAAATACCCTGCTAGAGCGAATCGCCGCCGAGATCGACGGTGCAACCGCCGACGCCAAGGCCGCGCAGGGGGCCATCGATGAGCTGTTACAAAGCACACCGAACGTGCCCGATTCACAGGTACCGGCAGGAGCCTCTGAGGATGACAACGTCGAAGTCGCTCGCTGGGGCACGCCGCGGGTATTCGACTTTGAGCCCCTCGACCATGTGGATATTGCCGAGGGTCTGGGACAACTCGATGGCGATGCGGCGACGCGTATTACCGGCTCACGCTTCGCGGTACTGAAAGGGGGCGTCGCTCGACTGCAAAGGGCGCTGACCCAGTTCATGCTCGATACGCACACCGAACGCCATGGTTACACCGAAGCTTACGTGCCCTACATGGTGAACAGCCAATCCTTGTACGGCACAGGTCAGCTGCCAAAATTTGCTGAGGACCTATTTAAGGTTCAAGGGGATGATGGCTACTACCTTATTCCCACTGCCGAGGTGCCGGTCACCAATATTGCTCGGGATCGTATTATTGAAGAGCAGGAGCTGGGCGCCGATGGTATTCGGATGGTTGCCCACACCCCGTGTTTCCGCTCCGAGGCCGGGAGTTATGGTCGCGACACCCGGGGCTTAATTCGTCAGCACCAATTTGAGAAAGTCGAACTCGTACAGCTGGTGCGGCCAGAACAGTCTGCCCAAGCCCTCGAAGACCTGACAGGACATGCTGAATTCATCCTAGAGGCCCTGGAACTACCCTATCGGAAAGTCATACTGTGCGGCGGTGATTTGGGCTTCTCCTCCGCGCTAACCTACGACTTGGAAGTGTGGCTGCCTGGACAGAGCGCCTACCGAGAGATTTCAAGTTGCTCCAACTTTCGGGATTATCAGGCACGGCGATTACAGGCCCGCTGGCGCAATCCCGAAACGGGCAAGCCCGCATTGCTGCATACCTTGAATGGCTCTGGTGTGGCCGTCGGTCGAGCCCTGGTGGCGGTTCTTGAGAATTATCAGCAGGCCGATGGTTCTGTGCTGATCCCAGAGGTTCTGCAGCCATACATGGCAGGTCAAACCCGGATTAGCTGACTACGACGGTCATGGACTATTTGCCGATTTGTCTCAAACTTCAGGGTCACAAGGTGCTGCTGGTAGGCGGTGGTATTGTCGCCACGCGAAAAGCTCGCTTGCTGCACCGCGCCGGTGCTGTCCTCGATGTGTTAGCGCCTAATATCACCGAGGAATTAGCCGAGTTACTGGGTGAGGGCGGTAACCATTATTCGACTGTTTGGGCCAACCAGCCTCTACAGGGCTATCGTGCCATTATCGCCGCTACACCCGATCGAGCGGTCAACCGCGAGGTATCCGAGGCTGCGCAACGACAACACATCCCCGTTAATGTGGTGGATGATCCCGATCTGTGTTCTTTCATCATTCCAGCCATTGTCGATCGCACACCGTTGGTCATGGCGATTTCCTCCAGTGGCAGCAGTCCTGTCTTGGCCAGACGGGTGCGCAGCGACATCGAGAGCCGTTACCCAGAGGGCTACGCCGATGTCGCGCGGTTTTTAGGGGAGCGGCGGGAACAGCTTGCTAATGTGGTTACCGAAGAGCGCGAGCGTCGGCTGTTTTGGGAACATCTCATCGACGAGACTGAGCTTGTACCCGCTTTGCTGGCGCAACAAACAGCACGGGCACAGGCTTTGTTCGACGCCGCATTAGCAAACAGGGATGGCACACAACGGGGCGCGGTCTATCTTATCGGCGCAGGTCCCGGTGATCCCGATTTGATGACGTTCAAGGCGCTGCGTCTATTGCAAAGGGCCGACGTTGTACTCTACGACCGTTTGGTCGGACCCGGCATCGTTGAAATGGCACGCCGGGACGCAGAGAAAATGTATGTGGGCAAGCAGCGCGCTGAGCACGCGATGCCCCAGAGTGAAATCAACGCAACCCTGTTGTCTCTGGCTCAACAGGGTAAGCGTGTTGCACGTCTGAAAGGGGGTGATCCCTTTATCTTTGGCCGTGGTGGCGAAGAAATAGAAGGGCTCATGGCCGCCGGCGTAGAGTTCGAAGTGGTGCCCGGTATCACCGCGGCCTCGGGCGCTGCCTGCTACGGCGGTATTCCTTTGACCCACCGTGATTACGCCCAATCGGTGCGCTTCATCACCGGCCATACGCGCAATTACACACTCGATTTAACGTGGGCCGACTACCTGAATCCCAGTGAGACACTGGTGTTTTACATGGGCCTCGCTGGATTGTCTATTATTGCCCAGAGCCTGATAGGGGCAGGGCGAGATCCCGAAACCCCAACAGCCGTCGTCGAAAAAGCGACGCTGCCACAGCAACGGGTCCTCGCGGCAACCTTGGCCACCATCGAGGAGAGGGTGGCCCAAGAGCAACCCCAAGCACCCACCTTACTGATCATCGGCGATGTGGTGAGGTTGCATCCAACCCTGGGTTGGTACGATGGGGTATCAGCGTGAGGCGGTTTGAGAGCTTGGCGCAGCGACGCTAAGGGCCATCGAGTCGGCCAAAATCCTGCCCGCTTCCAACAGCAATACGTCGTCTTCAGCCTTATCGTCCTCTTCATCGTCGATGGTCTGCTCTGTAGCGCCGTAACTCCCCATGCCGGTGTCTGCGCTATCAACCTCTGCTGACTCTGAATCCTCTGAAGTGGCGTCGTTGCTATCGTCGTCAGGTTCGTCTTCGTCAGGTTCGTCCTCGTTAAGTTCGTCGAGACTGGCGAGGACAGGTAAGCCCTTAGCCTGTCGGCGTTTGTTTTCAATAGCGAGGGCGCGTGCTTCCTGCTCTTCGCGCATCGCTCGACGCGCGGCTTCAGCCAGCGGTAACCGGGTGATACCGCGTGTCTCCTCCGCTAGTGCTACCTGGTCAGTCAGGTAGATAAAGTCTGGGTCGTTGGCAGCCCGGGACCGATGGCGCTTTTCTAAAGCCGGGACCAAGGGCCCAAATGCGTCATATAAACGATGCCTCACGGGATCGATCTGATCCCAGTCAAGGGCATAGTCGAGGGCGCTTTCGCCAATTTCTTCGTGGTCGAACATGGAGGGGAACTCAATATCGGGGAGCACGCCCCGATGCTGTGTAGAGTCGCCGGAAATTCGATAAAACTTACTTTCCGTGACCTTGAGTTGACCTTCGGGTAGATCGAGCAGGGTTTGTACCGTGCCCTTACCAAAGGAACGATCCCCAAGGACTACACCTCGACCATAGTCTTGGATGGCGCCCGCAAAAATCTCAGAGGCTGACGCACTCAAACGGTTAATGAGTACCGCAACCGGGCCTTGGTAGTACTCAGATCGGCGGCGTTTGCCATCGCGCCATACTCGACGCTCAGCCGAACGAATCTGCACCGTTGGTCCGTACTCTATAAAAAGGCCGGTGAGGTCGTTGGCTTCTTGAAGCGAGCCGCCGCCGTTGTTGCGCAGGTCAATGACCAAACCCTCCGCACCTTGTGCCTCTAGCTCGTCAATAATGCGCTTCACGTCCCGGGTGGTCGATTTATAGTCTTTCTCACCGCGGCGTAGGGCCGCGAAATCGATGTAGAAGGCAGGAACGTCGATGACACCAATTTTACGCAGGGTGCCGTCAACGTCTTCCACTTCAATGAGCTCCCCTTGAGCGGCCTGCTCTTCGAGCTTGACCTGATTACGCTCAATGGCAATGACATGGCGCTGATCCATCTTGCCCGCGTCGGGGATGACCTCAAGACGCACGGTGGTCTCACGAGGGCCTCGAATCAGATCCACTACCTCGTCCAACCGCCAGCCAATCACGTCGGTGATGGGACCGTCAACGCCCTGACCAACACCAATGATGAGGTCGGAGGGCTCAAGTTCGCCTTGCTTTTGAGCGGGACCTGCCGGTACGAGGCGCACGACCTTGGTGTATTCATCATCGACCTGCAGTACCGCCCCAATGCCATCGAAAGACAGGCTCATGTTGATGTCGAAATTTTCCGCACGACGAGGCGAAAAATAGGACGTGTGGGGGTCATACAGTTCCGTTAATGCGTTGGCATAAACCGCAAATACATCCTGTTCATTGTATTGATCGAGTCGGTTCAATCGGTTTTTGAAGCGGCGCTCGAGGGTCTCGGGTATCTCTGCATCGGGTTTTTCCGCTAGACGCAAGCTTAAGGCCTGATTCTTCAGACTCTTGCGCCACCGCTCATCAAGCTCTGCCACGTCATTGGCCCAGTCGTAACTGTCCCCTTCGAGGTCGACGTACTCTTCGACAGTGTAATCAAAGCCTGCGATCTGCTCTTTGAGACCACCCAGAATGCGCTCGTATCGCGCTTGTAAACGCTCAAGGTAGCGATTGAAGATGGTGAAGGCAGGGCTGACATCGCCGTCACGACTCAAGTCATCGAGCTGGGTGGCCCACTGCTGAAACTCGTTAATATCGGACCGCAAAAAGAACATCTTCTGGGGATCCAGCCCGTCGAGGTAAGCCTCAAGGTGAGCGCGGGAGAGTTCATCATTGTAAATGCGCCCCGCGTAGTGTCGATCCTCGAGGGTGTCGACCATCTCTTCGAAGGTTTTCCCCTGTAACGTAGTGGGGGAGAGGGCGTGGGCGGGCAACCCGACACCAACCAACAGTAGCGCTGTCGCCACCCACGCCAACAGGGTCTGTTGCGGAGCTTTTACTACTGGTCGCAAACCCATGGTGCTTTCGGTCCTTGTAGCTTGCTGTAGATCTGTCATGAAAAAGTCCTGTCGATTTACTGTGGTCATCCCACGCTCTCTGGATACAGACGCGCTAGCTGTGTAGACAACACGATAGCGCTGAAGTTACCAAACATCGCTAACTTCGTGTGTTATACGCGTTATAGCGTCTACATGACCACTTCGGCATCGCTTTTACAAACCTTAGATTCGTTTTGAGTCACGGGTCACGGTCACAGAAGGGTGCGCGTGCGACCCGGGAAAAATAATGGTATACCTCGGAGAATAATGACAAAAAGGAGTGTTCGGTGGCTATTCAAGTAAGCTCGGCCGATGCAATATGTGGCGCGGCCATAACCGGTGTTGATCTCTCGAAACCCTTAACTGAAGATCAGCGGCGCACCTGTGTTGAGGCACTGCACAAATATCGGGTGATAGCCTTTCCCGATCAGTCCTTAAACGATGATCAGTTACAAGCGGCGTCATTGCAGTTTGGCCCGTTTGGGGATGATCCCTTCATAGCCCCCATACCAGGCTATCCCCATATTATTGCGGTGCAGCGAAAAGCGGATGAGCAAGCGCCCATTTTCGCTGAGGCTTGGCATACGGACTGGAGCTTTCAAGCCACTCCACCTGCGGCCACCTGCCTCTATGGCATTAGGATTCCCCCTGTCGGTGGCGACACCTGGTACGCGGATCAGGTTGCGGCTGCGGCTGCGCTACCGGCGGCACTGCGATCTGCCATCGAGGGTCGAAAAGCCATTCACTCGGCGAAGCTGCCATACGCTCCCCAGGGGGTGTATGGGGATGCAGATAGAGCAGGGGACAGAAGTATGGATATCCGCGCGGACGCTTCCGCCGAGGCGACGCAACTGCACCCATTGTTATCCCCGCATCCCGTGACTGGTGAGGAGCGCATCTTTGGCTGTGTGGGCTACATTATTGGCATAGATGGTATGCCCGATGATGAGGCGCTGCAGGTGTTATTGGAGTTGCACAACCACCAGACGCAAACCCAATTCGTTTACGCGCACCGGTGGCAGGCCAATATGCTGGTGATGTGGGATAACAGGGCGGTACTTCACCGTGCCACGGGTGGCTACGAGGCACATGATCGCCTGTTGCATAGGACGACGGTGCAATCGATTGAAGGCTGATGAGTGGTCAGCCCTCAATCGAACACTGATTTAACGGGGTTGCATGCGTATGCCGCCGTCCATGCGAATGCACTCACCATTAATGTAGTCATTTTCCGCTATAGCGACGCTTAAATGGGCAATCTCGGCAGGCTTACCCAATCGTTTCGGGTACAGCACGGTTGCGGCGAGTGCGTCGTAGATATTGTCGGGTAGGCTATCAAAGAGCGGGGTGTGAATGAGCCCCGGTACGATGGTATTCACACGAATGCCCAAGGTTGAGAGATCCCGAGCCATCGGCAAGGTCATACCGACGACGGCGCCCTTGGTAGCAGAGTAGGCCACCTGTCCAATTTGCCCTTCATAAGCCGCAACCGATGAGGTGTTTATGATGACACCGCGCCCACCATCACTCGTGACAGGTTCATTGGCGGCCATGGCCTCTGCCGCAAAACGGCAGACATTGAACGTCCCCACTTGGTTAACCATGACAACCTTCATGTACTTGTCCATCGGGAAAACGCCGTCTTTGCCGTAGGTCTTGGCCGCATCGCCAATACCCGCAAAGTTGTTGCAAATGTGGACGGCACCAAAGGTTTCGACAACCGCAGCAACCGCATTTTTAACCGAGTCTTCACTGGCGACATCAACCTGCCAGAAACGTGCGTTGTCGGCACCGACCCGCCCGATCACATCAGCGGCGCGCTGTTCATTCAAATCGAAGATGGCGACTTTGGCACCTTTGGCGACGTACGCTTCAACGGTGGCTTCTCCTAAACCTGATGCGCCTCCGGTGACGATGGCGACTTTTCCTTTTAAATCCACGTGGGTTTCTCCTTGGTTGTTGTTGTGGCTATGGTGGGTCATGTGGAAGATCCTTCAATATTAGCCACTTTGGCAACCACTTTCCGGCGCCTTATTGAGTTTCATCAGAGAGGTCCGAATTCCAAAAATAAACCGGTGAACAGTGGACTTTTAGACTGTGCTATCTTTAATCTTCATCGCTTTGTGGATTGTGTCGCGTGAGTTCGCTGCCATTTCGACAACATCGTACCGTCGTCGTGCTTTTGGTGCTCCTGTGCCTAATGCGTGGCGCTCCGGTGTTTTGCGCTATGGAGTTGGTTCCAAACGCTCAATCGCCGCATGCGATGTCGATGGACAGCATGGGCGGGCACACGCCCTGCGCCACTGACAGTGCTGATCAGACCTATGCAGGTGGTGTCCCTATTGAGCATACGGACGAGTCTGTGCATGAAGATGATTGTTGCGCATGGATGCAGTGTGATGCCGCAGGCTGCGTGAGCGGTGCATTGGTCGGCTCTGTGCATACGATCCTGCCGGATATCACGGCAAGCCATCCCCTGACGATAAGTGTTCAAGCGACTCCTGTGAGTGCGCACCTCGAAGATCTCTATCGACCTCCTATTCAGATCTGACACCCTTCTTTGCTGCCTTTTGCGGGCAGCATCCGTCATATCTGCGAGTCGAGGTTATTTATGCCGACATGTCTGTACCGCGCGCTAGCTGCGTGCCTGCTGTTGTTATCTGCATCCGCTAAGGCCGGGATGGAATCGCTTACTAGCGAGGATATCTCTGTTCAACCAATTCACGTCACGTCGATCGATAGTTCAACGCTATCCTTGGAGCGTGCCATTGCACTCGGGCTCGAATCAGATCCCGGCGTGCGCGGCGCCTCACTGAGATTGCATGCTCTGAACAATGAGGCTGTTGCCCGAGGGTCTTTACCCGACCCCCGAGTGAGTTTGATGGCAGGCAATCTTCCGGTTGATAGCTGGTCGTTAGATCAAGAGCCGATGACACAATTGTCTGTGGGTGTTCAGCAAGCATTTCCCCGCGGAGACACCCTTCGCCTTAAGCAGTTGCAAACTGAGCAACGCGCTAAGGCCCAGGAATGGGCACGACAGGATCGTATAGCCCGAGTCAAACATGCCGTTTCAATTGCCTGGTTGCAGGTTTACCGTTGGCAGCGAAGCCGTCGCCTTTTACTGGATGATCGTGTGCTTTTTGATCAGTTGCGCGATATTGCCAGTGCACGTTACCGCAGCACCACGGGAGAGGCGCGACAGCAAGACGTCCTGCGTGCTGAGTTGGAGCTGTCTCGGATAGATGAGCGCCTGACAGCGCTCAACGGCAAGCTCAGTATGGCGCGAGCGGCGTTAGTGGAGTGGGTCGGTACGTCTGGGTTTCTACCGGTAACAGAAGAGGTTGGGCTCCAAGAGATGTTTCCTAGTGACAGGGATGGTGGGTTGGCCACACTAGGTTCGACAGAGTTACATGCGCTTATCGTCGATCATCCGCATCTACTGGCTGTTCAACAACACATCTCAGCCAGCGATACAGAGGTGGATATCGTGCAGCAGGGTTACCAACCTGCATGGAGTGTGGAAGCACGCTACGGTTATCGCGCGGATGACGCATTTGGTAATGAGCGTGCGGATTTGTTTTCGGTAGCGCTGAGCTTCGATGTGCCAATGTTCACGGCCAGTCGGCAGGACAGGTCTGTCAGTGCCGAATTGGCGCGCGCAGAAGCTGCTCGAACAGACTATCAACTGTTGTTGCGCCAATGGTTAAGACGCCTCAGCAGCGCACGGGACGACAGTATTCAGAGCGATCAACGCCTGCAGCTCTATCGGGAAACTTTATTGCCCCAGGCAGCCTTTGTCGCCGAGGCGGCCCTGAATGCGTACGACAACGACGATGGCGATTTTGTTGAGGTAGTTCGAGCTCGAATTACGCAACTGGATCTTCGTATTCAAGCCATCGAATTGATAGTGAATAGGGCCGCGGCTATAGCCGAGGTGCAGTATCTCACCACGAATGCCGACTCACCGGCAGCCAATGGGCTGGTCACGGAGGTATCTTCCTGATGCAAAACCAGCTTAAAACGATCGTCATGGCACTGGCGGTGGGCACGCTTTTAGGTGGCACCGTCGTGTTCGTCACACTCGACAGAACCACCGATATTGAATCCAATACCGCTTCTGCTGAATCCAGTGAGCCTAAACCACTGTATTGGGTGGCGCCGATGGACCCGAGCTATCGGCGTGATCAGCCCGGAAAATCTCCGATGGGCATGGACCTTGTGCCAGTGTATCCCGACGGCGCCAGCGAGCGCGGCGATGATGTGGTCCAGATTTCGTCTGCGGTGGCACACAACCTGGGTACGCGGACTGCATTAGCCGAGAGGCGAGCATTGATTGAATCAATCCCTGTTTTCGCACAACTGCAATGGGATGAATCACGCTTGGCGCACGTACATCCTCGGGTTGAGGGGTGGGTTGAACAGCTCAACGTGGCCGCGGCAGGGGATAGGGTTGAGCAAGGTGAGCCATTGTTCACCTTGTATTCGCCAACATGGGTCAACGCTCAGGAGGAACTGATTGTTGCTCTGGAGCGTGGCCGCCCTGAACTGATCAACGCTGCTAGCGATCGGCTTTATGCACTGCAGGTGCCCGAGTCCGTGATACAAAATGTTAAGGCGACGCGGCGTGTACATCGCAGCGTATTAGTGCCTGCGTCGACATCGGGTGTCGTCAATACGCTTAACATTCGCGAGGGGATGTTCGTTCAACCCGGCATGGAAGTCATGGCGATTGCACCCACCGATAGGCTGTGGCTTGTTGTTGAGGGCTTGCAGCCGGTAGCTCCAAAAGTTCTGGCGACTGCAACGCTTGAGCTTGCTGATCCAGCTCAGCCCGGCGGGTTCTCACGGGTGCCCATTGATTATGTCTATCCAATGGTGGACCTGCCTCGGCGAACATGGAAGGCGAGAGCCAGTGTAGATAATGCTGCCGGTGTTCTGATGCCGGGCATGTTTGTTGCTGCGAGGCTCGAGCTGCCAGCCACGCAGCCCATGTTGGTTATCCCTCGTGAGGCGCTGATTCAAACAGGTGATGGCGATCGAGTGGTGTTGGCGCTCGGGGACAATCGTTATCGATCGGTCGAGGTAACCTCTGGTCGTCGTGTGGGTGACTGGGTAGAAATTCAATCGGGCCTGCAGACCGGGCAGCGAGTGGTGACGTCTGCGCAATTCATGATAGACGCTGAATCGAACCGTCGCGCCGCGCTGACCGAGATGACCGTTGATGATTCAGGCGAGCCGCTCGGGGAAGGATCGGTGCAGGGCGAACATGGTGCGATGGATCACAGCACCATGGACCACAGCCAGATGGATCATAGCCAGATAGACCACAGCCAGATGGACCACAGCAAGATGGGCCATGGCGTTGAGCAAGATGTTGAGGGCCTCGAGAATGATTGAGGCGATTATTGATTGGTCAATCCGCCAGCGTACATTGGTACTGTTGGCTACCTGTCTACTGGTCCTAGGCGGCATATGGGCGGCTTGGAAGACCCCCGTTGACGCGATTCCTGACTTGTCCGATGTTCAGGTTATTGTCAAAACCGCCTACCCAGGCCAGGTGCCGCAGGTGGTAGAAGATCAGATTACTTATCCACTGAGCAAAGCACTGCTCTCGGTGCCTCGAGCGACCCACGTTCGCGGCTTCTCGTTTTTAGGAGACTCATACGTCTACGTCATTTTCGAGGAGGGCACCGATACTTATTGGGCGCGCTCGCGGGTGCTCGAGTCGCTATCACAAGTCGCGGCGACACTACCCGAGTCTGCCCGTCCTCAACTCGGTCCCGATGCGACAGGCGTCGGTTGGATTTATCAATATGCATTGGTTGATCGGACTGGGCAGCACGATCTCGCCGAATTGCGGAGTCTGCAGGATTGGTTTTTAAAGTTTGAACTTCAAACGGTGCCGGGGGTTGCAGAAGTGGCAACCGTCGGTGGTATGGAGAAGCAATATCAGGTGATTGTTGATCCACTCAAGTTGAGAGCCTACGACCTTCCATTGGCTCAAGTTAACCGTGCCATTCGTCGTGCTAATGCCGAGCAGGGCGCCTCGGTAATTGAAATGGCCGAGGCTGAGTACATGGTTCGCGCGACCGGCTACATACAGAGTGTCGAGGACCTCGCTCAGGTACCTATCGGTCGGCCGCTGAATGGCGTGCCGTTAGTTTTATCCGACATCGCAGATATTCGCGTTGGACCCAAAGCTCGTCGCGGGGTTGCCGACTTAAATGGACAAGGTGAAGTCACTGGCGGCATTGTTGTCATGCAATCAGGCGAAAATGCTCGCGAGACCATCAAGCTGTTGAAGCAGCGCATTGATACGCTGCGTGCCAGCCTACCGGACGGTGTCGAATGGGTCACTGTCTATGACCGTTCTGGGCTAATTGATCGAGCGGTGGCGACACTCTGGCAAAAGCTGTGGCAGGAACTGTTGGTTGTGGCACTGGTGTGCGCAGTGTTTCTGCGTCACTTGCGCTCAAGCATCGTCGCTGCGGTCTCGCTGCCTTTGGGTATTCTTGGCGCGCTGTTACTCATGCGGTTGCAGGGCTTGAGTGCCAACATCATGTCATTAGGAGGCATAGCGATCGCGATCGGCGCCATGAGCGATGGCGCGATCGTCACGTTGGAAAACCTGCACAAGCACTTATCCTCAGCAGAAGAGGATGAACCCCATTGGCAGATCGTAAGCCGGGCTGTGCGAGAGGTGGGTCCTGCACTGTTCTTTAGCCTCGCGATTATCACGGTCAGTTTCTTGCCTGTCTTTACCTTGCAGGCTCAGGAGGGCAGGCTGTTCGCGCCGCTGGCGTTCACCAAAACGTGGGCTATGGCGGTGAGTGCTGGTCTTTCGATCACCGTCATCCCCGTGTTGTTGGGGTATTGGGTGCGCGGACCGGTGCGTTCGCAGCAACCCGGCCGCAAGATGCGCGTGCTTGAAATATACGAAAGCGCGCTTTATGCGGGGTTGCGCAGGCCGGCTTCGATATTGGCGGCCGCGCTGGCCTTCGTTGTCGTCTCATTTTGGCCTCTCAGTCAGCTTGGCAGTGAGTTCATACCATCGTTAGACGAGGGTGACTTGTTATACATGCCAACCACGTATCCAGCGATATCCATCGATACGGCCCGAAGTCTGTTGCAACAAACTGACCGGTTGATAGCGACCGTGCCTGAGGTTGCCCGTGTCTTCGGCAAAGTGGGGCGCGCAGACACCGCCACGGACCCCGCGCCCATGACCATGATTGAAACTCTGATCCAGTTGAAACCGAAAGAGCAATGGCGGCCAGGCTCGACACTGGCTTCTATCAAAGAGGAGCTTGATCGGGTCGTGCAGATCCCTGGTCTCACCAATGCGTGGGTCATGCCTATCCGCACGCGCATCGATATGCTGGCCACGGGTATAAAAACGCCGGTAGGTATCAAAGTATCAGGCCCTGATCTATCCGTTATCGACCGCATAAGTGCCGATATCGAAACCGTTGTTGCTGATCTGCCCAGTACCGAGTCGGTTTACGCTGATCGCGTTGCCGAGGGGCGTTATATCGATATTGAGATTGATCGGATGCGTGCTGCGCGATACGGGCTAAATATCGCCGATGTTCACGAGCTAACGTCGTCAGCGATTGGTGGTGTCAACCTCACACAGACCGTTGAGGGCGTAGCACGGTATTCGGTCAATGCGCGTTTTCCTCAGTCTTGGCGTGATTCCCCAACGGCCTTGGCGGCGTTACCCCTGCGTTCGGTCAATGGCGAATGGCTTACCTTGGGAGATATCGCGGATATTCGGGTTGCTGAGGGTCCCGCTGGGATAAAAAGTGAGAACGCTCGCCCGACTGGCTGGGTATTGGTCGACGTCAGCGATGATGACGTTGGTGGCTATGTCGAACGCGCACGAGAGGCCGTGACGGCTCGAGTCAGATTACCATCAGGCTATGCGGTGGATTGGTCTGGACAGTATGTGTATCTGGAACGTGCCAAACAGCGACTGATGCTGATCGTGCCCATTACATTGCTCATTATCGTGGCATTGCTGTACGTGAATTTCCGTCGATGGAGCGACGTGATCATTACGCTCGCGACACTGCCATTGGCGTTGACGGGTGCTGTCTGGCTGTTGTGGTTTTTGGGGTACAACCTGTCCGTGGCGGTGGCCGTGGGGCTCATTGCTCTGGCGGGCTTGTCGGTGGAGATTTCGGTGTTGATGTTGGTCTATCTGCACCAAGCTTTTGATCACACCAAGGATCTTGATGAGCGCTCAACCCAGACACTGGTGGTTAGCGCCGCAGCGCAGCGATTGCGTCCCGTAATAATGACTACGTTGACGGTGGTTATTGGCCTGTTGCCCATTATGTTTGGCGACGACGCTGGCGCGGATGTGATGCAACGCATCGCCGCACCGATGATTGGTGGTATGGCATCGGCTTTACTGCTGGCTATGTTCGTCGTGCCAGTACTGTTTTGGTGGTTTTGGTCGCGCCGTATCTAAGCAGACTTGGATGGCATGTGACGGAGCAATGGTGCCCTGAGGGTTCGCTCGACAACGGGGTGTCGAGCCCGAGGTGCTTCATTTCGACCAAGGCTCCCTGCCAGCTTAGCAATCACAATTTAACATAATATACATTATGCGCAGTTAATGTTGCGTCGCTGTGCAGTTATGACGTGGCAATGGGCAAACCCGGTGTTGATCCCCACTCGGCCCAAGAACCATCAAACACCGCCACTGGATCCACACCTAGCTCGTACAAGGCCACGGCAAGAATGCACGCGGTGATACCGCTGCCACAGCTGGTGATGATCGGTTGCGACACATCGACCCCTGCTGCGGCGAACAACTGCTGAAGGGTTGCCCGATCATGTAAGCAACCCCGCTCAGGGTCGATAAGCGTGCTGTAGTGGACATTGTGCGAACCGGGAATGTGCCCGCTGGCCAAATCTTGACGCGGCTCTGGGTCGACCCCCATAAAACGCCCGGGGCTACGGGCATCAATGATCTGGGCTGTACCTTCTGTGACCGCCCGGTGTACATCCGCACAGTAAGCATAATACTCGGCTCGCCAAACAGCTTGCGCAGCGCCGGCGCTGTCTGATGCCGCAGGCGACTCACCGGCTACTATTGGCCCCTTTGCGCGGCGCCATGCGGGTAAGCCACCCTCTAAAATGGCGACGTTGTCATGACCGAAGACCCGCAGCGTCCACCATACCCGGGCCGCTGAAAACAGCCCAAAGCTGTCGTATACCACCACGCAGTCACCCGGTTCTATGCCCAAGCTATTAAGCATCTCTGAGAAAATGTCAGCCGATGGCAGCATATGGGGCAATGATGTGTCAGTGCGCGTCACCGAGTCGATATCAAAAAACTGGGCGCCAGGGATGTGTCCCGCGAGAAATTCCTGTTGGGGATCTCGCGGGGAACCTGGCAGATACCAAGAGCTATCCAAAATCCGAAGCGTGTGCCTATTTAGATGTTCGGCTAACCAATCGACGGTGACAAAAGCGCTGCTATCGCTATGAATCATGGGCTGAGTTTCCAAAAAGCACTATTTGAAATAAGCTTATTCCATTATACTTACACGCATGAGCACACCGACGAGGATGATGGCTCCTTGTCAGTGTATCCGACCAGTACCTAATTGGGGGCACCATGAACGCTATAGCCGACGTCGATCTCGAGCAACTGACTAAACCCGTGGTCCAACATTTCTTTGATCCCAACACCTGGACGCTTACTTACGTGGTGATCGACCCGGAGACAAAGCGTTGTGCCATCGTTGATCCCGTGCTCGATCTTGATTACGCCTCAGGGACATTAAACACGACCAGTGCCGATACGGTTATCGAGTTTGTCCGCTCCCAGCAGTTGACGGTTGATTACATTATTGAGACCCATGTGCACGCCGATCACTTGACCTCAGCGCCCTATCTGAAGTCGGCGCTGGGTGGTGAGATCATGATTGGCAAGCACATTAGTACGGTGCAACAGACTTTTGCCCAGGTCTACAACGAGCCCTCAGATTTCCCTAAAAACGGCGAGCAGTTTGACCTGACTATGGCCGATGACGATCGATTCTCGGTTGGCTCACTGCAGGGGCGCGCGTTTCATGTCCCGGGTCATACCCCAGCCTGCATGGCTTATCTGATCGGTGATGCCCTGTTTGTCGGCGATACATTGTTTATGCCCGATGGCGGCACTGCCCGTTGCGATTTTCCCGGCGGTGATGCAGCTACCCTCTTCCGTTCTATTAAGCGCTTACTCGACTTGCCCCGCGAGACTCGCATGTTTGTCTGCCACGATTATCAGCCCAATGGTCGGGAGTTGGCGTGGGAGACGACGGTCGGTGCACAGCGCGAGGCCAATATTCATGTCCATGATGGTGTCACCGAGGCGGAATTCGTCGCGATGCGCGAGGCGCGGGATGCCACATTGAAGATGCCAACGCTCATTTTGCCGTCACTGCAGGTCAACATGCGTGCAGGGCATTTACCGCCGGTCGATGCCGATGGTCGCTTGTTTTTACGGGTACCACTGAATGTGTTCGGGGGTGATAATGTGGCGGACTTGGCGGCAGACCAGTAAGCACAGCACATAACAAACGTTTCATCTGGGGGATAATAACAATGGGTACAGGACAGCATTACGATGTGATCGTGGTAGGTGGCGGCGCCGGTGGTATTGCGGCGGCGGCCAGTCTCTTAAGCCGCGACAAGCGCCTTAATTTGGCAATCGTCGATCCGGCGGACAAGCACTACTACCAACCGGGTTGGACTATGGTCGGCGGCGGTATCTTCCAGCCGGTCACCACTGCTCGCCCCATGTCCAGCGTTATCCCCACGGGTGCTACCTGGATTAAACAGGCGGTCGCAGGATTCGACCCCGACAACAACACCGTGCATCTCGATGATGACAGCCAACTACACTACGATCGAATGGTCGTGGCCCCTGGGCTTAAGCTTAACTGGGACGGCGTTGAGGGACTGAAAGAATCCCTCGGCAAGAATGGTGTAACTTCAAATTATACATACGAAACAGCACCTTACACCTGGAAGCTCGTCCAAGAGTTAAAGTCAGGCAAGGCCCTCTTCACCCAGCCGACCATGCCCATCAAGTGCGCAGGTGCGCCTCAAAAGGCCATGTATTTGTCGGCGGACTATTGGACAAAGCAAGGCCTCATTAACAGTATCGATGTTCAGTTTTACACTGCGACCCCCGGCCTGTTCGGCGTCGCCGCCTATGTGCCAGCGCTGATGCAGTATGTGGAGAAATATCAGGCGGACCTGCATTTTCAACACAACCTCGTGAAAATAGATGGCGATAAAAAGATAGCCACCTTCCAAAACGGTGATGGCGACACCGTTGAATCTGACTACGACATGATCCATGTCTGCCCACCTCAGGTGGCGCCTGATTTCATTCGGCAGTCCCCGCTAGCGGACGCCAGCGGCTGGATCGATGTCGATCAAAATACGCTGCAGCACAAGCGCTATGAGAACATTTGGTCTTTGGGTGATGGCATGAACGCGCCCAATGCAAAAACCGCAGCGGCTGCAAGGGCGCAGGCGCCGGTGGTGGCCATTAATCTGCTGCACCACGCGGGCAAGTTACCTAACTTATGCCATTACGACGGCTATGGCTCCTGCCCCTTGACGGTAGAGCGCGGCAAGATTGTGTTGGCGGAGTTTGGCTACGGCGGCATGTTAAAGCCCAGTTTCCCCAAGTTTTTGCTCGATGGCGAGAAACCGACACAGTTGGCGTGGTTCCTGAAGGCTAAAATGCTGCCTTGGATCTACTGGGAGGCCATGCTCAAAGGCCGTGAGTGGATGACAAACCCCATCCATCAGGTGTAAATCGAGCCCGACCATGCTGAAAACCGCCCTGCCCTGCATCGATTGGCTGCAGGGCTACTCCCGGCAAACGTTCATGAGTGATCTGATGGCGGCGATTATCGTCACCATCATGTTGATCCCCCAGTCGCTGGCTTACGCCCTGCTGGCGGGTTTGCCCGCCGAGATGGGTCTGTACGCCAGCATCTTACCCCTGGTTGCTTATGCCCTCTTCGGTACAAGCCGCACCTTGTCGGTGGGGCCGGTGGCGGTGGTGTCGCTGATGACCGCCACCTCGGTGGGCGCGGTTGCACAGCATGGTACTGCCGACTACGCCACCGCTGCCGTTATGCTGGCCCTGCTCAGCGGGGTTATGTTGATTGGGCTGGGGCTACTACGTTTCGGCTTTGTCACCAATTTTCTATCCCATCCGGTGGTGTCTGGCTTTATTACCGCATCGGGCATCATCATCGCACTTAGTCAGTTGCGTCATATATTGGGTATTGATGCCCACGGTGAAGCGGTACCAGCGCTGCTCTCGAGCCTCGGACATCATGTGGCAGATACCAATTTGTATACCCTCGGGGTGGGCCTTTTTACGCTTGGTTTGTTGTTGTTTTGTCGCAGTAAGCTGGGGACCCTTCTGACACGAGCAGGTGTGTCGCGACAAGTCGCGGGGCTTATCACCCGAGCTGCCCCCGTGTTAGCCATTGTGCTCACTATTACTGCCGCCATTATCTGGGACTTGGAGTCCCGGGGTGTTGCGCTCGTTGGCCATGTGCCCAGCGGTCTACCTGTGTTCTCAACGCCTCTTCTTGATTGGGCACTAATCGAGACCCTGGCCATGCCCGCTTTTCTCATCTCACTGATTGGCTTTGTCGAATCGGTGTCGGTGGGCAAGACCCTAGGGGCAAAGCGCCGTCAACGCATCAGTCCTAATCAAGAGCTTATTGGCTTGGGTGCGGCCAACGTCGCGTCTGCGGTGTCTGGCGGCTTTCCCGTGACTGGCGGCTTCTCTCGGTCGGTGGTGAATTTCGATGCAGGTGCCGAGACCCAAGCCGCCTCGCTGCTGACCGCGTTGGGTATTGGGGTGGCGGCGCTGGTGTTGACCCCGGCCCTGTACTTTTTGCCCAAGGCGACCTTGGCGGCAACGATCATCATTGCTGTCACCAGTCTTATCGATTGGCATATTGTGAAAGAGGCCTGGCGTTTTTCCCGTGCCGATTTTACGGCGGTGGCCGCAACGATCGGCCTAACCTTACTGTTCGGTGTTGAAATCGGAGTGGTGTCAGGGGTGGCCGCATCGATAGGCATGCATCTTTACAAAACCAGTCGACCACACTTTGCCATCGTCGGCACCGTGCCTGGCACAGAGCATTATCGCAACGTGCTGCGTCACGATGTGGTGACCTACCCCACTATTCTGTCGCTGCGAATTGATGAAAGTCTGTATTTTGCCAATGCCAGCTATCTCGAGGATGTGATTTACGGGCAACTCGCCGCCCACGAGGAGGTTGAGCACGTCATTCTCATGTGTCCCGCGGTCAACGAGATTGACTTGAGTGCGTTGGAGGCACTTGAGGAGATCAACCGTCGCCTGCTAGAGCTCGATATCAAGCTACACTTGAGCGAAGTGAAAGGCCCGGTTATGGATGCTCTGCAGCGCAGCCATTTTCTGGAGCACTTAGGTGGCGCCGTGCATCTCAGCCACCACTCGGCCATAGCGGGGCTGGTGGGTAGCCGTTAATCGTCTACCGCAGCCTCCGCAGCTTGCCCTGCCATTGTCGGTCAGGGTGACGACAGTACGTCAGGAGAACCAGTGGCGCTGGCTGCCCTGCTGCCACAACTTGGTTAGGAGCCGTTCAACGGTTCCCTCGGCGGCCACCCCAAGTTTCTCCTGCCAGGTTTTCTTGGGTGTGTAGCGCAGTTCCAAAATGTCCGCGTCTTTCAAGCGAGCCTGAATGTAGTCGTCTGAGGTCTGCAACTGATCGACCAGATTGACCTCTAGGGCGCGCTGCCCGTACCAAATCTCACCGGTAGCGACTTTCTCAATATCAACCCCATCGCGGTTGTCTTTAACGAATTGCTTGAACAGCTCGTGGGTGTCTTCTAAGTCTTCAACAAACTTTTGACGGCCTTCATCGGTATTTTCCCCAAACATCGTCAGGGTGCGCTTGTATTCCCCCGCCGTCAGTTGTTCAAAGTCAACGTCGTGCTTTTTCAGTAGCCGGTGAAAATTGGGCAGTTGCGCCAGCACACCAATGGAACCGATGATGGCAAAGGGTGCAGCGACAATTCGATGGGCAACACAGGCCATCATATAGCCACCACTGGCGGCCACTTTATCGACCGCCACGGTCAGGTTTAGCCCCGCACCGCGCAATCGCAATAGCTGGCTGGCGGCCAATCCGTAGCTGTGTACCAAGCCTCCGCCGCTTTCAAGACACAGCAACACCTCATCCCCTGGCGTGGCCTCGGTGAGTAAGGTAGAAATCTCTTGCCGGAGCGCCTCGACTTGCGATGCGCGCATATCACCATCGAAGTGCAGCACGAATAAGCGCGGTTTTACCGGTGCATCCCCGTCCCCTTTGATGGCTTTTTTGGCTTCTTTCTCTTCTGCCTTTGTGGCGTTTTTATCAGCTTTAAGGCGCTTCTTACGGGCCTCCGGATGCTCAGTCACGCTGCGTAGCGCATCTTGGTAAGCGTTGTAGCGGTCATTGAGCCTACGCACTTCAATGTAGCCCTCATCGCCTCCCCGCTGCCGTTGCTTAATAGCAGCCAAACCTGCTACCACCAGAAGCAAGGCGGCCACCAAAATGATGGCTTCGACGAAGAAAATGCCTACCTCTTGAAGAAACTCCATAGTTGCCTCAACTGTTGTGTGAATGGAAAAACTGCCTAATCAACTGCCCTGAAATGGACGTCGCAGGTGGTATGGGTGGTAATTGATTGGCACTAAACCAACCGGCGTCAGATAGCTCTTGCTCGTCTAACCGGATATCGCCATCGAGGTAGTCTGCATAAAACCCCAGCATCAGTTGTCCCGGGAACGGCCAGGGTTGCGAGCCAAAGTACCGCAAGTTACCCACCGACAAACCCACTTCCTCATACACTTCACGCACCACCGCCTGCTCTGCACTTTCACCCGCTTCGATAAATCCCGCTAGGGTGCTGTAAAAAGCCGCTCGTCGATGTTGTGCCGCCGCCAACAGCAGTTGCTCGCCACGGGTAATGGCGACGATGACACAGGGCGATAGTCGGGGATACTGACTGTGATCACAGCCACTGCAAGACAGCGCACGACCACGATCTGCAGCTTCAGTAGGCGCACCGCAGCGGCCACAGTAGGCATGGTCGCGCAACCAGTTTTGAAGCTGGACCGCCCTGCCCCACGCCGTAAACAGGGCATCAGGAACTCTGCCGATCAAGGTATAAAGGTTGCCCTGCAAGTGCTCTAGCGGATCTAGGCGTTCGGGGGGCACCTGCGCGCTGTAACAATCGCGGCCCTGCCATTGACCTAGGTGAACCTCGGCCCGCAACGGCCCGAAAGCACTGTTACAGGCGGCGCGCGTCCACGGCTCTCCGGGAGCGCCCCGCAGCAAACTGACCGCGTCACGTCCCACCAGCGGGAAAATCCAATCCTGGTCACTCGCGGGCGAAGATTCAGAGGTAATGGTCAGCACATTTGGGCCTGCGTTTTGAAAGGGCCCGAGTCTACCGAAATTGTGGCTGTGCGTCGCCGTCAGCGCTGTATTGATGCTGCTCGCGGCAGCGTATCGAGGTTTGACATGAGCGATCGAGGAATAATAGCGCCCCGATGAGCGATGACGATTTGCGCCAGGCGATTGCCCTGACGTGCCGATTCCGCCGCTGTATGTTTATGTAGACGGCCGGCCAGATAACCCGCATTGAAGGAATCACCTGCGGCGGTGGTGTCGACAGGTCGACTAACGGTGGCGGTTTTTATGTGCGCTCTAGTGTCGTTATCAGAAATCCAGCAGCCCTCTGGTCCCACTTTAACCACCGCCTCGCTGACACCGCACCGGTGAATCCGATCCAGCGTATGGTCAGGGGTTTTATCACCAAACAGTTTCTGCTCATCGTCGAAGGTGGGTAAGGCGATATCACTGTGACGTAATGCCATGTCAAATACACCCTGAGCCTGTTTTCGACTGGCCCAAGCGCGGGGTCGGTAATTTCCATCAAATGCGATGCAGACTGACGCGTCTCGCAACGAGCGCAGTAGGGCCCACAGTCGTTCTAACCCCTGTGCATTGAATAACGACAGAGTGATGCCTGATAAATAAACCATGCCGAACGCGGTTAAGTCGGTGCTCAGTCCTCTGACTCGCTCTGCATCTGACAACAGTTCCCTGGCCGCCGACTCACTGCGCCAATAGCTAAAGGAGCGCTCACCCTTGTCATCGATGGTAATCCAGTACAAGCCGGGCTCTCGATCGGGGAGTCGGGCAACATGCGATACCCCCAGACCCTCTTGGCGCCATTCATTGATGAGCCATTCGCTGCGGGCGTCTTCACCGAGGGCGGTGACGTAGTGCGCCTCGACACCAAGACGCGCGCAATACAGGGCTGTATTCAGTGTGTCACCGCCGTAGCCCAGTTGTAACTTGGGCGGCAACCCCGAGTCAGGCGCCTCGCTGAGCTCGAGCATGCATTCGCCTATGGCAGCAAAGCTTGGGTTTTTTAAATGGATGCTCATTCGAATAACCCTAATGCCCTTGGTAGCGCTTCACTAAGACTCGGCACATAGGTGACCAGTAAGAGTGCGGTGAGCATTGCCACGTAAAGCGGTAGCAAGGGTTTAATCATCTTTTGGACACTGGTTTTGGCCACGGCACAGCTCACAAAAAGCACGCTGCCCACCGGTGGTGTGCACAAGCCAATCGATAAGTTCAGCACCATCATGATGCCGAAATGCAGCGGTGACATGCCCAGTTGTGTCGCAACAGGCAGGAATATAGGCGTAAAGATCATGACCGCCGGTGTCATATCCATGACTGAGCCTACCAGCAGCAGCACCAAATTGATCAGTAGCAAGAGCAATAGAGGGTTGTCACTCAGTGACAATAAACTGTCGGCGACGGTTGCCGGAATGTCCTGAAAAGCGAGAAACCATGACATGGCGATAGAGGTTCCCACAAGAATCATCACCGTGGCTGAGGTCATTGCAGAACGAAGCAGTAACTCGGGTAGTGCTACCTGTGGCAACTCGCGGTACACCAGAGACGACAGCGCCCATGCATAAAAGACAGCAATGGCGCCAGCTTCTGTTGCGGTGAATGCGCCGCCGACGATACCGCCAATAATCACCACAATCAGCAAGAGGCTGGGCCCCGCCTCTACCAGCGCGCGTCGCTTAGAGGGTAAGTCGACGGTGATATCGCCGCCTGTTGTACCCCTTCGGTGTGCGTAGGTGACGGCCACGAGCATGAGGCAAAGCGCCAATAGCAAGCCCGGTAAATAGCCCGCAATAAAAAGCGCAGCAATAGAGACACCGCCGCTGGCTACCGCATAAATAATGAGGATATTGCTCGGTGGTATCAGCAGGCCCGTGGTCGCTGCTGTGGCGGTGAGTGCCGCACCAAAGGCTGGCGAATAACGATCTTTTTCCATGGCCGGCACCATGACGCCGCCAATAGCGGTGGTGGCTGCAATCGCAGAACCGGAAACCGCACCGAACAGGGTGCAGGCGACGACATTCACAATGGCCAAGCCTCCGGGCAGCCCCGCCATAAAGCATCGCGCAAAAGTTATCAGGCGTCCCGCCATACCACCGCGGCTCATGATATTACCGGCGAGGACAAACAGCGGGATGGCCAGCAGCGGAAAGCTGTTAATACCCCCAGCCATTCGCTGTGCCACGGTGGTGAGCGCCGGCAATGGCTCTAGTACCATCATCATGGTGACCATCGCCGCCGAGCCAATGCAGATGGCGATAGGGACACCTGCAATTAACAGCAGGAAAAACAACGCCAACATGAGCCACTCAATCATGGGTGGCGCTCTTTGTCGGTTGGTAAAGCGTGCATGAGCTGATGGGCACCGATAAGTAGTATCAGTAGGCCGCTAATTGGCAGGACGGCGTAGACCAGAGCCATCGGAATGTTTAACGCGGGCGAATACTGTTGCAGTGACCAGGTGATGAGTACCAGTCGCCCGCCACCGATGACCATGGCAAGTAGCGCGAACAGCATCACAGTAATCGATTGGCCTTTGGCAAGTCGGTGCCGACGTGCGGCGCTGAGGCGTTCCCCCCATAAATCGATAGCCAAATGGGAGTGCTCGTGGAACGCGTAAGCGGCACCCAAAATACCGACCCAGATCAAGACGAAACGGGCTAATTCCTCTGTCCAGACGCTGGGCGAGCCGAGCGCGTAGCGTGAAACCACTTGCCATAAAATGGCGACCACCAATGTGGCCATGAGCAACACAATGACCCGCGCTAAACCGACCATCAAACCCTTCACGGCTTAACCTTCTGTATCTGCTCGATTAAACGGCCTACCACCGTATCCTTATATTGCTTATGCAAGGCGCTAACTCGGGTTTTGAAAGCGGCCTTTTCGGGTTCAATCACTGTAACGCCAGCGGCTTTCACCGCCGCCAGCGCCCGCTCCGTCTCCTCGGCCCACAGTCGCCGTTGAAATGCTACCGAATCCTGTACAGCTGCTGTTAGCCACTGGCGCTCAACAACTGTGAGACGCTCCCAGCTAAAGGTGCCGATGAGAACAAGGTCGGGCACTGCCGTGTGCTCATCGAGGATGAAATAACGACTGACCTCATAGTGGCCCGACAGATAAAAACTGGGGGGGTTATTTTCGGCCCCATCGACAACCCCCTGTTGGAGTGCGGTGTACAATTCACCCCAAGCAATAGGCGTAGGTGCCCCGCCCATCGCCTGCACCATCGCCATGGCGGTAGCACTCTCTTGCACTCGGATTTTCAACCCGGAAAGATCCTCGGGCGCCTCGACCGGATGATCGACGGTGTAGAAGCTGCGAGCCCCCGCATCGTAATAGCCCAGACCCTTAAGTCGCGCAGGTATAGGTGCATTGAGTAAGTCTTGACCAATGGGCCCCTCTAACACCTGCCAGTAGTGCCGCTCATCCCTGAAAATATAAGGTACGTTAAAAACCTTCATGACCGGTACAAACCCCTCGAGTGGGCTGGCGGATACCTTGGTCATGTCGAGGCTGCCAATTTGAAGCAGCTCAATAAGCTCTCGCTCATTCCCCAACTGGCCACTGGGATAAATACGCAGCTGCAATGCGTTGTCGCTAATGCTGCGCAATCGCTCCGCCATGTGCAGTAGTGCTTTGTGTACTGGGTGGCCGGTATCAAGTGAATGAGCCAGGCGCAGAACTCGAACCTCCCGCTCAGCGGAGCACCCTAAAAGGGTGGCGACAAGGAGTGTTGCGATAACGACTGTCAACGGTCGCAAAGGATTACACCGTAGCTTGTCGAACACGTTGAAGCGCATGAATAACACCACGTAATTCCGCTAACCCTTTCATTCGGCCCGCATAGGAGTAGCCAGGTTGTAAACGAGGGTCATTTTGCTCGGACGCCAGGGTGTGGCCATGATCAGGACGCATAGCAATACGCCGGGAATGAGAGGGATCAATCTGCTCCGCATCGAGCAGCGCGGCGATCAAACCGACCAGATCATTGTCGCCATCGAGGTGGGCTGATTCATAGAACGAGCCATCGGCTTCTCGTTTGATATTGCGCAGATGAACGAAATGAATGTGCTCGGCAAATTCGCGGGCCATGGCCACCAGATCATTATCGCCCCGGGCTCCAAATGACCCCGCACACAGCGTTAAGCCGTTACTTGAACTCGGCACGGCGCTTTGAAGCTTGCGGACATCTTCGGCCGTCGAGACAACCCTGGGTAGCCCAAAGAGTGAAAACGGCGGATCATCCGGATGAATAACCATGCGGATACCTGATTTCTCCGCCGCGGGCATAACCGCTTTGAGAAATGCGATGAGGTGCTCGCGATACTGATCATTGTCAAATTGGTTGAACTCATCAATAGCGGCGCGAATTGACTCGCGGTTGTAACTACCTTCTCCGCCAGGCAGACCCGCTATGATATTCCGCTCGAGCGCGTTGATGGCCTCTGCATCTAGCTCGGCGAAATAACTGTCGGCTTTGGCAACTATCTCAGCGGGGTAATCGGCTTCGGCGGCAGGCCGTTTGAGTACATGAATGTCGTAGGCGGCGAAATCGGTGATATCGAATCGCAGTGCCTCGCTCTGGTCGGGTAGCGAGTAGCGTAAATTGGTGCGCGTCCAGTCGACGACGGGCATGAAGTTGTAGCACACGGTATCGATACCACACTGCCCAAGATGCTCCAGGGTCTGTTGGTAGTTGCCGATCATGCGAGCGTAGTCCCCGCTGCGGGTTTTAATTGCGTTGTGCACGGGCACAGACTCAACCACGGACCAGACCATACCCGCTGCTTCAATCAGCTGCTTGCGCTCAAGAATATCCTCGATCGGCCATAATTCACCGGTGGGGATATGGTTGAGCGCGGTAACAATCCCCTCTGCCCCCGCTTGGCGGACTTGGGTGAGTGAAATAGGATCCTGAGGACCAAACCACCGCCAGGTTTCTATCATCGTCAATGTCTCCGGGAGAATGTCGTTGAATTACGGGGCCAGTGGACGTTGGTCGAGGTGGTAAGCGTCCCGTACCAGTTTTGAAGTGAGCACGTCGATGAGCTCGAAGGCATCATCCTCCGAGAGACGCCCTTCCATGACCCACTCGGCCAAGAATCTGGCATCTATACGCCTTGCCATGTCATGGCGAGCGGGGATCGACAGCAGTGCGCGCGTGTCATCATTAAAGCCGGCCGTGTTGTAAAAACCCGCGGTCTCGGTGACGCCGCGCCGATAACGCAACATTCCCTCGGGGCTGTCGTGGAACCACCATGGGGGACCCAGACGCAGGGCTGGATAATGGCCTGCAAGGGGAGCTAACTCGCGACTGTAATTGGACTCGTCCAGTGTAAACACGATGAGTTCCAGAGACGGCTCATTGCCCACGGCGTTTAGCAGCGGGGCCAAGGCATCTGTGTAACTGACACGGGTCGGGATATCGGCCCCTTTATCCCGACCAAAACGCTGGAGTAAGCGCTGATTGTGATTACGGTGCGACCCGGGATGGATCTGTAGGGTCATACCGTCCTCAAGACTCATTCGCGCCATTTCAGTGAGCATATGCGCTCTGAAAAGGCAGCGCTCCTGGGCACTGGCCTGCTCTGTCAGGCAGCGTTGGTACAATTTGGCAGCCGCGCCAGGATCTAAGTCAGCGGTCATTGGATCGATGGGGCCGTGATCGGTAGCGATTGCCCCTACCGATCTAAAATAAGAACGTCGATCACGCAGTGCCTGTAAATAACCCTGAAAATGCCCAATATCATTGCCTGTCTTTTCACCGAGCGTGGCAATGTTATTGCTAAAGCCAGGGAAGTCTGGGTCGAGCACGTCATCAGGGCGAAAGGTGGTGGTAATACGATGGCTTAAACCCTGCGCTGCAAGCATCTGGTGATGCTCTAGATCATCGAGAGCGTGCTCGGTGGTTGCGATAAACGCCACATTAAATCGATCGAGCAGCGCCCGTGGTCGAAACGCATCTTCGGCGAGACAGGCATTGATGTGGTCGAAATAATGATCGGCTGATGCTGCATTTAATGCCACGTTTAAACCGAATACCTCCTCAAAGGTAGCATCGAGCCACAGGCGCGAAGGTGTGCCGGCAAACAGGTGGTAGTGACTGGCAAAACAACGCCACGCCTCCCTGGGCTCAACCAATACCTCTCCCGCTTGGTTGGGCACCCCCAAATCCTCGAGGGCGACCCCCTGGCTGTAGAGCATCCGCAGCACATAGTGATCGGGTGTCACCAATAACGAGAGTGCATCGTCAAAGCACGCGTCGGTGGCAAACCAGCTTGGGTCCGTGTGCCCGTGGGGCGAAATAATGGGGTGATTACACGCACGCTCGTAAAGCGCGGCACACAGCTCGCGGGCGCCCGGATCCAGAGGGAACAGACGCTGGCGCGAAACAGCAAGTGGCGTCATTGCGGTCAACGGCTAGACTCCTCAGCGGCGGTGACCCAAGGACCCGAGTAGAAATCACGCAAGACGTAGAAGGCCTGCTTGCGACGACCGTTCTCGTCAATCAGCCCCTTGCGATTGCGATAGTCCTGAATCCCGGGCAGCGTGCGCAGCATGGCGCGGAAGTCCTTGAGAATCCAGGGTGTCATACCCTGAACCTGCGGGCTGTTAGCGATCATCGCCGTCTGTGCCTCGTATACTCGGGCTTGATAGTCTTCCGTCCAGACCCCTTCGCCCCGTTTGCCTGACTTTGCTCCAGCACCGAACTCAGAGATGTGCATGGGCTTGTCAAAATCGGCACTCAGGTTAACGTGATGCATAAATTGGAACATCAGCTGACGCACGGTTTTCTCCGACACTCCAATAGCCGGCGCGATGCCCCGGGCGTAGTACCAGCCGAAGTATTCGTTGTAGCTGACGATATCGACCAGTTCGCCCAGTGGGTCATCAATCACAAGGGTGAAGCCAGAGCCGACCTCGGGCGCAGCACTACCGGCCCGATCGAGAATAGCCTGGAAAATCGCCCGCTCTTCGGCGGGAACATCATCTTGTGCTACACCGTAAGCGGCAAGATGTAAGGCCACATCTTTAAGTTCGCGACGGGTGTCACCCAGCAGGGCTGCACTTACCAAACGTGACGGATCCGCTGCCCGGGCATCCTCAATAAGATTTTCAAGAAATGCCATTCGCGGCTTAGAGTACGGCGTCTCGTTGGCAACAGACCAAATAACGACGCTGGCACGGTTCCAATCCCGCTGAATTAAACGCGATAACTGATCACGGGCGATGGCGAGGGTTTCTGGATTTTCCCACGCAATATTCCAGTAAATGGGCACTTCTTCCCAAAGCAGCAGGCCTATTTCATCGGCCACTTCGGCGGCGTGACGCGAGTATGGGTAATGTGCAGCGCGCACAAAATTAGCACCTAACGCCTTCGCTTCGGCGAACAACACTTCCATATCGGCGCGGGAATAGGCAGCGCCGTCTCGACCGATGGGCTCTTCATGGGTCGAAATACCTGCAAAACGGATGGGCTCACCGTTGAGCAAGATAGTCTGACCGCGGGTTTCAATGGTTCTGAAGCCGATACGATCTTCAACCGACTCATCACCGGCGCTGATGGTTACGTCATAGAGCTTGGGATTATTGGGGTGCCACAGCTCTGGTTTTGCTGCGACACGCCATTTGGCCACGCCATTGGCATCCACCTTGGCCTTGTGGGAAATATTCAGCTCAGGAATCTTAATCGCAACGCCCCCCCCCTTAGGGACGTTACGGGTGGTCACTTCACCCTCAATATGACGCCGATCGCTGGCGAGTGTCAGCTTTGCATTGGTAATGCCCGCAGCGGGGACTTCTACTAACAGCACGTCGCGGGTTAAGCCGCCATAGGGCCACCAATCGGTGCGACCAGTGGGTACCGTATCTGCCCCAAGTCGATTGTTGACGTTAACCACCAGATCGTTACGGCCGGCAACCAATACATCGGTAACGTCCACAGAAAATGGTACATAACCGCCCTTCTGCTCAGCGACCGGTTCGCCATTTAGAAATACTTTTGTCGTGTAGTTGGCGCCACCAAACCACAGGTGATACCGCTGCCCAGGCGCCGGCGTGATGTCGACATCACGCTGATACCAGACACTGTCCCTGTAGAAAAACAAGTCATCGAACTGGGTATTGAAGTCACCGGGAACCCGAATTTGTCGAGCATTCGGGTAGTTGTATTCCAGTAACTGCCATTCATCGACAGGAATGCGCGTGGTTGCCCAGCCGCCAAAAAATCCACCAGGCGTGCCCATGTTCATTGGGTCGACAATGAAGTTCCACGTGCCGTTCAGACTTGTCGTTGCACGGGCGTCAACAAAGGCAAGCACGTTGGGATCAGGCGCAGGAATCTTTACCTCGGGTGCCGCAAAAGGTGTGCTCTCCTCGTCCTCATCGGCGGCCGAAGCGATCGCTGTCGGCAATACTGCCGCTGCCAACAGCACAATCAGCGCCGCAGCTGCTTTGGATAGTTGGTGGTAAAGGGCGGATAGCATGTATCACTCCGTTAAGTGTTATTGGTTTGCCCGTAGAATAGGCATTTGCGACACCGGTGTCTAATATTTTTGCGATGACTAGACAAAATGGTCTGCAGGCCAGAGGATGTTGGTTTTCCTGCGGTTGGTAGCGGCATGTCAAAGAAGACCATCACGATCAACGAAATCGCGCGCCTGGCGGGCGTGTCTAAAAAATCGGTTTCTCGAGTACTCAACGACGAACAGGGGGTGTCAGACAAGACTCGCGCACACATCAAACACATCATGCAGGAAGCCGGGTATGAACCCGACCGGCGGGCGCGGGCACTCGCGAGTTCTCGATCGCTACTGTTGGGCCTAGCCTACAATAACCGCAATCCCAGCTACATCTTAGACCTGCTTGCGGGGTCACAGCGGGCGGCGAATGCCCTGGGTTATGAGGTGGTTATGCATCAAATTGCCGATGAAGGTGCCGCTGCTGACGATGTTATCCGTTTCATGCGTCGCTCGGGCTGTGATGGATTGATCATCACTCCACCCCTATCCGAGTCCGCACGATTACTTGCGGACTTAGTGAGCGAGGATTGGCCCATGGTTCGCGTTGCAGGCGATCATGCGGATTTTGCTGTTCCGCAAATCCGTTACAACGATCGAACGGCGGCATTATCGCTCACAAATCAGTTACTTAAGGACGGACATCGTGAGCTTGCGTTTATCGGTGGACCCGCAGCCGCAGGCCCTACTAAACGTCGCTTGGCGGGTATTCAAGATGCCTTGACTCTGCATGGACTGACCGCCGATGACCTCACCATTGTGTATGGTGATTTCACCTTTGAGTCTGGTAAACAACAGGGTCTTGCATTGTTGCAAGGCAGTACTCGACCTTCGGCGATTGTCTGTGCCAACGATGAAATGGCCGCTGGTGTCTATCACGCTGCGGCCGTTTGCGGGGTGGCCATTCCCGCTGAGCTGTCAGTGACCGGCTTCGACGACTCGCCAGTAGCGTCACATCTATACCCGCCGCTGACATCGGTGCGCCAGCCGGTGCAGGCCATGATGGCGCTGGCGGTTCAAATGTTAACCGGTGATAGCAAACGCCCTCCAAGCGACCGAATCGCCCAGTTCGATGCCGAGGTCGTGGCCCGTGAGTCAACCGCTGTGCCGCACCCCATTAACGCTGACTAACTCATCCAAACGTTTTCACTACTAATCACTCGTCGGGTCTTGCGTCCCTTTACGACACCGGTTACCTTACCGGCAGTAGGGGCATAGCCGTGCTCCTTTCACTGCAGTTACTAAATAACAACATGCAAGAGGCCCAGCTCATGCCCAACTATCGAAAATCCCCAAGTCCCCGTCGTCCCCTAACGGCAGCCATCGCGGTGTTAGCGGCTGGCGTTACCGTCCCTACCCTGTCGTTTGCACAGAATAGTGGCGGCAACGGTTTAGCGCTGGAAGTAGTAAAAGTTGTCGCTCAGAAACGTGAAGAGACGGTGTTTGAGGTTCCCGCTGCGGTCTCTGCGGTATCGGCAGAGATGCTTGAAAATGCCGGTATTAATGACTTCCGAGGATTAACGGCGGTATCGCCATCGCTGACGATTCGCGATGCGGGGCCCGCCACCAATGCCAGTATTAACTTACGCGGCATTGGTACCTACGCCTTCTCTATCGGCGTTGAACCCAGCGTGTCGGTCATCGTCGATGACGTGCCCGTTGTACAACAAGCTCAGGCCTTCAATAGCCTAGCGGATATCGAACGAATAGAAGTTTTGCGGGGCCCACAGGGCACATTATTTGGGAAAAATGCCTCCGCTGGTGTGATCAACCTTGTGACCAGGGCGCCCAGTACTGAATTCGAGGGCAGTGTCGAAGCGGTCGTCACCGATGACGATGAGACACGCATCAATGCTTCATTGTCGGGTCCGATCGGCAATAACGCAGGCTATCGGATTAATGCCTTCACCCATCAGCGTGACGGCTATATCACCAATTTGACCAACGGTGACGACTACAACGACGACGATGGCTTAGGCGTGCGTGCAAAGTTCGTATTTGATCCATCAGACAGTCTCTCGGTGAGATTCATCGCAGACTACAGCGAGCGTGATATCAAGGGGGGCGTAAGTACCTATCGCGACATTCCAGAGGGCGCGGCTTTGTTTGGGGCCTTCCCCACGGCACTGTTCACTGAAGGTTTGACGCCGGGGGACGATAATTTCAATACCCGTCTCGATTACGCGCCGGTATCGAATAACGAGCAGTTCAGCACATCGTTGAAATTCAATTACGCCATGGGTGACTACACCCTGGTCAGTGTTACCAGCTACCAGGACTGGAGCTACCTATTCGAGCAAGATGTGGACGGCACCGAGTTTGATGTGGCTGGCGCCTTCACTGGCGGCGCCCTGTCAGGGGGTATTTATCAAGTAGCCCCCTTTGAAGCCGATCAAATCACCCAAGAGCTTCGTTTGGAGTCGCCCCAGGGCGACAACATGGATTACATCGTCGGTCTTTGGTACTCCAACGCCGAGACGACCCGCGTCTTTGATCGCCTGCCCTTGTTCGTTGCGGATTGGGATGCGGGCACGACCAACACCAACCTTGCCCTGTTTGGTCAAGTCAATTTCCACTTGAGTGATGCGCTGGATCTAAGTGTCGGCGGCCGCGTTGGTCGCGAAGAAATCGAAGTGTTTTTCAATGACGATGCCATCAGTGAAACATTCCAAGGGGATGACTCCGATACCTTCACAGTCGGCAAAGTGGCGCTGCAGTACTTCATGCGCGAGGACCTCAGCACATTTGTCAGCGTCTCTACCGGTTACAAAGGTCAAGCCTACGACGTGAGTTCAGGTTTCAACACCGATCGTGCTGCAAACCCCGTGGGTGCGGAGAATTCCGTCTCCTATGAAGCGGGCCTAAAGGGCGCCATTTTTGATGGTAGAGCCCAGTTTAGTGTGGTGGCTTTCTTAACGGACTATGACGACTTTCAAGCACAAAGCGCCGAGGTGACTGCCGATGAAGGCATTGTCGTTGCGCTTAATAACGTGGGTGAATTGCGTACCCAAGGAATCGAGGCCGAGTTTGCCATGCAGTTGAGCAGCTCATGGCGTCTCGACGCGAGTACCGCGCTTATTGATGCCACTATCGAGTCTTTCCGTGGTGCCAACTGCTACCCCGGACAGACCGAGGCCGAAGGTTGTGTGGGCGGTCTGCAGGACCTTGCGGGTAAGCCGCTGGCTAACTCCCCCGACTTCAAATACAACCTGGGTCTGACCTATGAGTCGGACTTGAGTGGCATGCCATTCTCTCTCTTCGCTAACGGTAACTATACCTACCAAGACGACGTGAATTTTGATTTGTTCGCCAACCCGCGCACGGTTCAAACCAGTTACGGTATCGCCAATTTCAGCGTGGGTATTGAGGATAACGAGGGGCGCTATCGCATCACTGCGTTTGTGAACAATGCTTTTGATGAGCGCTACGCCAGCATTATCGGTGACAACTCGGGCTTCTATGGCGGCGTGCCTGTGATGACGCACATCTTGCCCCGAAATGCCCAGCGATTTGCGGGATTGCGGGCACGTTGGTCTTTCTAATAACTTTGCGTTGGGTGCTCGACACCCCTGTTATGGGCTGCCGCTGGCAGCCCTTTTTTTGCCCAGCGCACGACGGAGGATGCATCCCTTGCAACGATTAAATGACAATAACCAATCTCAGGTTCCTCATAGCGTGGGGCGTGGTTGTTACCCAAGGGATGTGGCGCCCAAGATAGTGCATTTGGGCGTGGGTGCGTTTCACCGCGCCCATCAGGCGTGGTACTTCCATCAGTTAAACAAGTTACAAGCTGACGCACCCTGGATGATTGTTGGCGCATCACTGCGTTCGCCAACCGCCTCTGATCAACTCAACCCCCAGCAGGGTTGGTACAGCCATCACGCACAGAGTGCGACCGACGTGAGTCATGAGTTGGTGGGTTCTATTCACTCTGTTATCGATGCCCGCAGCGAACCCCGGCGACTTCGTGATTTAATCGCCGCGCCGTCGACGCAATTGGTGACCTTGACCATTACCGAAAAGGGCTATTGCTATGACCCAGCCACAGGTGAGCTGGCAAAGAGTGATGCCGCGGTGCAGGCAGATCTGGCGAGTCTTGAGCACCCAGTCACAGCATTGGGGCATCTACTGGCAGGATTGATGCAGCGCTACAGGGCCGGTCACAAGGGCGTCACCGTGCTGTCCTGCGATAATTTGAGCCACAACGGCAATATCACCAAGCGCATGGTGTTAACCCTTGCGCAGCATCACGACCCGGCGTTAGCTCATTGGATTGATACCCATGTGGCTTTCCCTAACGCTATGGTGGATCGCATTGCGCCAGCCATGAGTTCCGCCAAGTTTGACGAGGTGACAGCGATACTTGGCTTTCGCGATGATGGCGCTGTCGTCACTGAAGCTTTTTCTCAGTGGGTCATCGAAGATACGTTTGCCGCAGAGCGACCTGCCCTCGAAAAGGTTGGTGTTACGTGGGTAGCAGATGTCGCCCCGTGGGAGCAGCGCAAGCTTCGATTGTTGAACGCTGCCCATTCTGGCCTGGCGTGTTTAGGTAGTTGGTTCGGACTTGAGCACGTCCATGAGGCGGTTTCTGGTGAACTGTTGGGCGGACTCTGCGATGCCTTGTGGCGTGAGATCCTACCGACGCTGCCCATCGATAATGACTTTGATGCTGAAGCCTATTGCCGAGCGTTAAAGCAGCGCTTTGCCAATCCCCACCTTCAGCACGCACTGCTCCAAATCGCCACCGACTCTAGCCAAAAGCTTCCCCAGCGGATTCTGGCGCCATTATCGGAGCGACTCGAGCGGGGTGAACAGGTATCAACACTGACCCATGTGGTTGCTGCTTGGATGTGCATACAAGGGGGTGTCTCACAGTCGGATCAGCCGCTCAGGTTTACCGACCCACTGCAACCTGCACTTGCACGGCAATTAGAGGCGGCTCCGCATTGTTATCAAGCCCGCGCAAGCCTTATTATTGAGGCGTATCCACCGCTGCAGGGCTTAGTCACCCGATTCCCGGCGTGGCGCAATGAGCTCGAGTATTGCTACCGCAGCCTTCACAGCCGCAGCGACTTATCGATTGGAGATTCGTCATCGTGACTCGCTTGCGGTTGCCGCTGATTATCGTCGCTGCGGCCTGCCTTCTGTTTTACCTGCTGCAACTCAGTGCTCCCGCTCCCAATACTGAACCGGTGGTAAAGCCTGCTGTGGCAGTGACCACCCAAAGTATCGAGCTTGAAGACATTAAGCTCGAGGTAACGTCCCAGGGCAGTGTGCAACCCAGAACACAGACGCCCTTGATTGCCCGGGTAGCCGGGGAGATCGTCTGGGTATCCCCTGCCCTGCGTTCGGGTGGGCGCTTTCAACGGGGCGACACGCTGCTGAAGATTGACAGTGCCGACTACGAATTAGCGCACCAACAAGCCAAAGCGGAGCAGCAGCGGTCTCAAGCGGAGTTCACCTTTGCCGATAGTGAATTGCGTCGCATTGAGTCATTGCGCAACCGAGAGTTGGCCAGCGATACCCAACTACAACAGGCTCAACGCAGCCGCGATATTGCCGAGGCGGCTTTGTTGCGAGCTCAAAGTGCCTTGTCCCAGGCAGCGCTGGAGTTAGAGCGCTGCACACTCAGTGCACCCTACTCGGGACGTGTGCGGGCAGCCAGTGCGGCCCTTGGTCAATTTGTCCAGCGAGGTACACCGCTGGCCAGCCTATATGCAACCGATCACCTCGAGGTGCGCCTACCCCTAGCCGATAGCCAGCTAGCCTTTCTCGATCCAGCATTAGGTCAGGTAGGTGTTGTTCCTGAGATGGCCGCACCCAAGGTGCGTTTGCGCGCTAATTTCGCCGGGCGCGAGCGGGTATGGCAAGGCGTCGTCGCCCGCACGGAAGGCGAGATAGATCCCCAAAGTCGCATGGTCCACATTGTGGCGGAGGTCACAACAGCCACGGACCCCACCGTTGATACCCTGCCTATCGGCCTGTTCGTGGACGCGGATATTAGCGGTATTACGGTAGCTGGGGTCGCTGCGATTCCCCGCTCTTCCTTGTTACAGAACAACCGTGTCCTTGTTGTCGACAGCGAGCAACGGCTGCGTTTCAGAGAAGTACAGGTACTGCGCATGAGCGGCGATACTGCGCTTATTCACAAGGGGTTAAGTGATGGCGACCTTCTTTGTTTAGCGCCATTACCGACACCGGTCGACGGCATGAGCGTGGTGCCGGTGTCCCGGGCCGAGTAATCTGATGAAAGGGATTATTGCTTGGTTTGTGGACAACCCCGTTGCCGCGAACTTGCTCATGCTCATTCTCATCGCCGCAGGTCTCTTGGGCGTGTCCGCTGTGCATCGAGAGGAGTTCCCGGAAATTGAAGTGCCGGTGATCTCGATCACGGTGCCTTATTTGGGTGCGGCCCCCGCCGAAGTTGAGTCAGGTGTATGTCTGCGTATCGAGGAGGCCATTCAGGGCATTGTCGGCATAAAGCGCATTAGAACCACTGCCAAGCAGGGCTTATGTAGCACGATGGCAGAGCTCGATCACGCCGCTGACCCCAATCAGGCTCTTGATGACATTAAAGCGCAGATCAACGCTATTTCGACCTTGCCCAAGAACACGGAACGCCCGGTGGTCGCGAAAATCACCGTCCGATCCATGGTGATGCAATTAGCCCTCGCGGGCGCCACTACCGAGACGGTACTTAAGCAGCTGGCGGAAGAGGTACGCACCGAATTACTCGAGCTGGGTGTCATTAGCCATGTTGATATTTTGTATCGGCGTCGAGATGAGATCAGTGTCGAGGTGTCCGAGCAAACACTGCGCGCCTATGGATTGCGTTTCAGTGACATCACCGCAGCGATTAATGGCGCTAGCGTCGATATTCCCGGCGGCTCGATCAAAGCCGCTGAAGGGGAAATGCTGTTGCGCAGCAACGGGCAACGCTACGGCGCCGAGGCGCTGCGTCAGATCCCGCTGATCAATCGTACCGACGGTACCCAAGTATTGGTGGGCGATGTAGCCCAGGTTCGGGATATTTTCGAAGATAACGACGTCTCTGCGACGCTAGATGGCAAGCCTGCCATGTTGCTGCATTTATCCAGAGTCGGCGGTGAAGATACGGTAGCGATTGCTCGGGCAGCCAAAGCCTATATTGAACAGAAGCAGGCCACCTTACCACCGGGTATCGAGCTGTCGATTTGGCGCGATGAATCGAATGACCTTATCAGTCGCTTGCGGGTGCTCATCAACAACGCCTTGGGCGGTATGGCCCTTGTGTTACTGACCCTCGCACTTTTTTTAAAAACCCGTTTAGCCCTTTGGGTCAGTATGGGTATTCCCATTTCTATCTTGGGCGCGCTGGCTTTATTCCCCGCGTTCGAGCTGAGTATTAGTACGTTATCCCTCGTAGGGTTTTTATTGTCTCTGGGGATTCTGGTGGATGACGCCATCGTCGTGGGTGAGCGTATCTATGCCCACGAGAGTGACGCCCTGAGTGACCGAGATGCCGCCATTAACGGTACTCACCAAGTGGCGGTCCCGGTGTTTTTTGGCGTGCTCACCACCATGGCGGCGTTCATTCCGGTTCTTAGCGTTGAAGACTCCATGGGCGAGTTCCTCAAGGCGATTGGCGTCACGGTTATCCTCTGTTTGGCCTTTAGTCTGCTGGAATCCCAATTGATATTGCCGTCGCATTTAGCCCATCGTAAACGGGGCCGGGGTAAAACCGGGTTCAGTCGTCGCTGGGAAGCATGGCAGGAGCGGTTATCCGCGGCGCTCGAGGATTTCGCAACCGGCCCCTACCAGCGCTTATTACGGCGGGCGGTTCAGCAACGTTATACAACCGCCGCCCTGGCATTAGCGGCAGTCATTGTGATGGTGGGCTTGATCGCAAGCGGCCGTATTGTGTTTCAATTCTTCCCCGCGGTACCCGGCGACGATCTCTATGCGCGGGTGGTGTTGCCAGAGGGCGCGCCCATCAGTGCGACGGTAGCTGCCGCCGATAGGGTATTAGCCGCTGGCGAACGCATGGTTCAAGAACTCGATCGCCTAGGCCCGGAGGGAGGTAGCGCTTTGCAGCATAGCCTCATCTCGGTGGGTATGCCTATTGCACGCTCCGCACTCAATATTAGCGAGGGTGAAGGGAGTCATGTGGCCGAGGTCGGTATATCCCTGAAACCCTGGCGGGACCGGGGTGGCCTGACCCCTGACCAGGCAGTGAACTTATGGCGGGACTACACCGGGGCAGTGCCCGGTGTGGTTGAGATGAGTTTCACCGCAAGCAGCTTGTCGTTGGGCCCTGATATCGATATCCAGATACGGGGAGACGACGTCGAGCAGCTTGGGCAAGCCGCTGCGGAGCTCCGTGAACTATTGGCCCGCTGGACAGGTTTGTACGATATCAACGATACCTACCGCGCTGGCAAATCAGAGATTGTGCTGCAACTCAAGCCGGAAGGTGCCCTGCTGGGACTTGATCAGCGGCTTCTGGGTCAGCAGGTAAGACGGGCTTTTTATGGCGATGAAGTACAGCGTTTCCAACGGGGTCGAGACGATGTGCGCATTATGGTCCGCTATCCCGCTAACCAGCGTCGCTCATTGGCCAATTTGGAGCAGATGCGCATTCGCTTAGCCGATGGTACCGAAGTGCCGCTACTCAGTGTTGCCGATATCACATTGACCCGAGGTCAATCTCTGATACGTCGCGTTGATGGGAAGCGGGTTGTGACGATCACTGCCGCCGCCGATCGCAGCCGAGTCGCACCAGAAACGGTGCTCGCTGAACTGTTTGCATCCCACATACCCACCATGGCCGATCGCTATCCCGGCATCACATTTACTATCGCCGGTGAAGCCGAGGAGCGCGCGGCTGCATTTGCTGACATTATGCGCACGAGTTTGGTGGCACTGATGATTATCTTTGCCCTGCTCGCGATACCCTTGCGCTCCTATTTGCAGCCCTTGGTGGTCATGGCCAGTATCCCCTTTGGTATGGTGGGCGCCATATTGGGTCACTATGTCATGGGCTACGACTTGGTGTTCTTCTCGTTATTGGGGATCGTGGCCCTATCGGGTGTGGTGATCAACTCAAGCTTGGTATTGGTCGATTACGTCAACCGCCAGCGTCAGGCTGGGGTCTCCGTCTATGACGCGGTCGTGGCCGCAGGTGTCACACGCTTCCGACCCATTCTTCTGACATCGGTCACTACGTTCATTGGGCTGGCGCCCTTAATGATCACCGCTGATCAGGAGACGATGGTCTTTGTACCGTTAGCAGTATCGTTGGGATTTGGGGTCATTTTTGCCACCAGTGTGACCTTGCTGCTGATTCCCGCGTTGTACGTGGTGCTTCAGGACCTGCTTAACGCCTCAAAACGATGAGGCTCATCGATTAACGTTAGTACAGCCCCAGTGCTGTTGTCATCGATTAGAGATTGACAAAGATTCACCAGCGCCAGCGGTGTTCGTTGTGCCTGCCTATAGCAGTTAATAGCCGGTCCGGGTGCGTCGAGTAGTTCATCGCGCAAGGCGGGGCTGAGCGCTCCAGCTTGTGGTTGTAACGTAAACGGCACCAGATTGTGCAAGGCTTTAAGAAGCTTCGGACCTACAATTTGAGGTGCCACATGATGCTCATCGATACGTCCGACAATAGAGCGCGCTGCGAAGCGCAAGAACGGTAAAACCGGTGATCCTCTGTTGAAGCTCATGTACGCGTTATGCGGGCTTAGATACCGTCGCCATGTCTTGTCTTGTCGCTGTTGTACCCAACACTCCTCGCCGAAGGCTGAATTAGCCGACAAATCGGGTGCCCAAGTAGCATCAATACACAGTGTGTCCGCGTCGACCCACACAACGGAATCGGGTGCATCGGGGCCGTTAAGGCATGTTTGCAGAAGATCAAGGCGCCCAATATCGGCTTTTATAGGGTTGCGCCCATCCAGTTTCTGCCTGATGTCTGCCTGGAGCGTATCGAACAGTTCGTCACCCAAGAAACGATAATGCCAGCCCTGCGTTAACGCCCAATGCTGCACGGTTGCCATACAGGCATCGATCCAGGGGGGACGATCGGGACCAGCCGATTGAAATAAAACAACATTCCTCACAGAGTGACACCTCTTGCAACGGCCCGACAAATGCACAGCAATCGTCACGCTAATTCCGATCCAGATCTACCAAATTCTGTGCTATCCCCTAGAATGGCACCCCAACATTCACAGGCCTTCGCCAAAACACAACAAGGTGGCAACATGAGCGAATCCGCGGGTCAGGCACTCTGGCACAATTTTCTTGGGCCATCGCCCACCTGGTACAAGCAGGCAATCGTCGGCTTCCTGATTTTGAATCCCATTTTATTGTTTACCGTGGGTCCGTTTGTTACCGGATGGGTATTGATTGCCGAGTTCATCTTTACCTTGGCATTGGCCCTACGCTGCTACCCGTTGCAGCCCGGTGGCCTGCTGGCTATCGAGGCCATTGCCATCGGTATGGCCGACCCCCACACGGTGTTCCACGAGGCCGAGGCAAACTTCGAAGTGATCTTGCTGCTCATGTTCATGGTGGCGGGCATCTATTTCATGAAGGATCTGCTGTTGTACGTATTCACTAAGCTGTTGCTGAATGTGAAGTCGAAAAAGCTGCTGTCCCTGTTGTTTTCCTTATCGGCCGCCGTGTTGTCCGCATTCCTTGATGCATTAACGGTCACTGCGGTACTCATCAGTGTTGGCGTGGGGTTTTATGCGGTGTACCACAAGGTGGCGTCCGGCAAACACCACTCCGCCGATGATCACGATCACGGCAACGACGACAGCATCGTCGACACCCACCACCGGGACTTAGAGCAATTCCGTGCCTTTTTGCGCAGTTTGCTTATGCACGGCGCGGTCGGAACAGCCCTGGGCGGTGTTTGTACATTAGTGGGCGAACCCCAGAACCTGCTCATTGCCACAGTAGCTGAATGGGATTTCGTCGAGTTCTTCCTGCTTATGGCCCCGGTGACCATGCCGGTACTAGCCGCGGGTCTACTTACCTGCTTACTATTGGAAATGACGGGTTCCTTTGGCTACGGCGCTACCTTACCGGATAACGTTCGAAAGGTGCTCGAGGAGTATCAAGCCCGGGAGATGAGCCGAGCCAATCCCCGCAGCAACGCTAAATTGGTCATCCAAGCCATCGTAGCGCTCATTTTGGTAGTGGGCTTAGCACTGCACTTGGCGGCGGTGGGCCTCATCGGTTTAATGGTGATTGTGCTCCTCACAGCCTTTAACGGCATTACTGAAGAACACCAATTGGGTCATGCCTTCGAAGAGGCCCTGCCGTTTACGGCACTGCTGGTGGTGTTTTTCGCCATCGTTGCGGTAATCCATGAACAACACCTGTTCACCCCCGTCATTGAGTATGTATTGCACATGGAAGCCAGCGTGCGCCCGGCGATGTTCTTCATTGCCAACGGGGTATTGTCGATGATTTCCGACAACGTATTTGTGGCTACGGTGTATATCAGTGAAGTGAAAGCCGCTCTCGATGCGGGCGAAATCACTCGCGCCGAGTTCGACCAGTTGGCGGTTGCCATTAACACCGGAACCAACTTACCCAGTGTTGCCACGCCCAACGGCCAAGCGGCCTTCCTGTTCTTGCTCACCTCGGCCCTAGCGCCCCTCATTCGCCTGTCTTATGGGCGCATGGTCATTATGGCGCTGCCCTACACCCTCGTGCTCGGCGGCGTCGGTATGGCCATGGTGTCACTGTTTATTTAAAGCGCCACTTATTTTAGGCGCCACAAGACGGTCCCACCTGAAGCCTTGGCAATCGCATCAAGCCTGGCTTCATGATGGGCAATTTCGTCTTCCGTGGCGTGAATAACCGCCAATCGCGGCCGGTCACTGGACAACCGGCGAATGCGTTGCCCGCCATCTTGGCCAGTATCATTCTCGTTATCACCGTGTAGGCCCAAACTCGTCTGCCCCCCGGTCATGACCAGGTACACGTCCGCCAGAATCTCCGCATCGAGCAGTGCGCCGTGCAGGGTACGTGAGGCATTGTCTACTTCGTAACGCTGGCACAGGGCGTCTAGGCTATTGCGCTGCCCAGGATGTTTTGCCCGGGCCAACAATAGCGAGTCGGTGATACTGCAGCGCTGAGCCGTCAGCGGCATGTCTGGCTGAAGCCGTTTCAGTTCAGCGTCGATAAAGCCCACATCGAAAGGTGCGTTGTGGATGATGAGCTCGGCACCATCGATGAACGCAAGAAACTCATCCGCAATCCTGTCGAAGGTTGGTTTATCGGCCAAAAATTCGTTGCTGATACCGTGTACAGCCAGCGCACCCTCATCAATCTCGCGGTTTGGCTTGATGTACTGATGATAATGACGCCCGGTAAGCCGCCGGTTAACGATTTCGACGCAACCGATCTCAATAATACGGTGGCCTTGGCTGACCTCAAGGCCTGTGGTTTCGGTATCGAGAACAACCTGACGCACAGTTAGCTCGCTTTAGGGTTTAGGTGTGTAATACCTCGATTGGCCAGCTCATCGGCCCGCTCGTTGCCCGGGTGGCCGCTGTGGCCCTTCACCCACTGCCAGTCGATGGTATGGCGTTGGCATTGGGTATCGAGTGCTTGCCAAAGATCTTGGTTCTTGACGGGTTTTTTGCCCGCGGTTTTCCAGCCGTTGCGCTTCCAGTTGGCCATCCAGCGGGTGACACCGTCGCGCACGTAAACCGAATCGGTAGTGAGGGTCACATGGCATGGCTGTGTTAGGGCTTTTAAGCCTTCAATGGCAGCCATCAATTCCATGCGGTTATTGGTGGTCTCATGCTCGCCGCCGCACAGCTCCCGTTCGGCATCACCAAAACGCAGCAATGCGCCCCAGCCGCCGGGACCGGGGTTACCTTTGCACGCCCCATCGGTATACAGCTCGACGTGCTTCAATCAACGGGCCTTAAGTGGCTTTGTCGCTGAGCAGCAGGTTCACTGGCAGCACCACGTGCACCCACTACCGGCTTTGCTACCGGCAGGCCAATGAGTCGCGCGTTGGTACTAGCGACGCGCTTGCCCGATATATGGCCGCGGACCGTTTTGTTGGCATACAGCAAAAACGCGCTGCCGCGAAACAGATTGTGTTCGACCAGCCATTGGTCCAGCCGAGCCAGCGCAGCTCCGACACGACCGCGCCCGCCGGTGGGCACAATGAGTTTGTGTCGCACAGGTGCTGTAGCGAAGTCTAGAAGCCTTAACCAATCGTCGAGTTTGCGTAACCCTGGCGCTTGTTGTGAGGCGCGCCTGTCACCCTTGAAGGTGTTACGTAGTTGATACCACCACCCACGGGGGCTGTAACGATTATTGCCTAGGATCACCAAGTGACCGTGGGGGGTTAATACCCGATGCACTTCGCGCAATAGTTGATGGGGCGACTCGGAAAAATCGAGAGCGTGCATTAGGACGACCACATCGACTGACTCCGTTTCGATGGGCAGATCTTCGTCGAGAGCTATTACCGGCGTACCCGCTTCACTCTCCTCGCGAACGCTGCCATCAGGTATGATGCGCAGAAGATGCTGGACGCGGGTCATACGGTTGATGTCGATGCCCGTATCTACCCCAATAATGAGTAAGTGGTAACCGAACCAATCGTCGAGAATACGCCGCAGATCGTCGGCGTATTGCTCGCGCAGCCGCGCTGCCACCCTGCTCTTGCTATACCATTGGGCTAGCAGCTGGCGTTGACTAGAGTTACTACCGGTTGGTGTTTGTTCCAGAGTCGTCATAGCGCAACGATAACCCAGCTTGAACCACAAAAACACTCCATCGAGGGTCTTCAATCATGAGCACGTCGCCCAATTTGTCGGTGTCAGCTATTCCAGCATTTAACGATAACTACATCTGGTGTTTGACCGTGGCCGATGGACGTGCGGCTGTTGTGGATCCCGGTGATCCAGCGCCTGTACTCGATGCGCTGCAGGCACAGTCGCTGACCCTCGACACCATCATGATTACCCACCATCACGGTGATCACACGGGTGGCCTTGTGGCATTGAAAGAGGCAACCGGCTGCCGCGTTGTGGGTCCTGATAATTCCGCGATCAAGGGTATCGACACAGTGCTCAGTGACGGCGATTCCATTGACATACTGGGACTTAGTTTCAGTGTTTTAGAAGTGCCGGGACATACCCTAGATCACATTGCTTACTGGGGTCACGGAGCGCTTTTTTGCGGCGATACCCTATTCGCCGGTGGCTGCGGGCGCGTGTTTGAGGGGACGTTTCCCATGATGCGCGCTTCCTTGGCGAAGTTGCGAGCGCTGCCAAGTGACACCGCGGTGTACTGCGCCCACGAATACACCCTTGCAAATCTGCGCTTTGCCCAAGCAGCTGACCCCGAGAACACGGATCTGGCAAAGCGTGTGGTCCACTGTCAGCGCTTGCGAGAGCAAGACATACCTACCGTGCCCTCCCGTTTGGTGGATGAATTGCAAACCAACCCGTTTCTGCGCTGGGATGACAGTGCGGTTATCGCGCAATTAGCTCAGCACAACCGTGTAACAGGCAGCCAGCCCGATGACGTCTTCGCTGGACTGCGCACGTGGAAAGACAATTTCTAATCATGATGTCTATGTTTTTCCAACGCGCCAGCACACTCTGGACTCGCCAGCTTGGGCTGCTATCGCTGTCTTTGCTGCTTAGTGGCTGTAGCCTACTGCCATCGCCGGCACCACAGCTGCAGCATATTGTCTTCGAGCCAGTTCATGTCAGTGCCCAAACACGACCTATTCCCGAGTCGATACAACGGGTTATCGATCGACCCGATGATCTATGGGGTTACTTGGCATGGGGGTTTAGCTGGCAACACGACGACCCCGATGTCGACCGAGAGCGGGCCCGCATACTACAACAGCCACAATTTTTCGAGGTGCTATCAGAGCGCGCCAATCCAGGATTGGCTTGGATAGTGCAGGAGATCGAGCGGCGAGATTTACCCCTAGAGTTAGCCCTCATTCCCATCATTGAAAGCATGCTAGACCCCTGGGCTTACTCCAGCCAACGCGCAGCGGGTTTATGGCAGGTAAGTCCCGCCACGGCAGCCCACTATGGCCTTGAGGTGAACTGGTGGTACGACGCCCGGCTCGACATTCCCGTGGCAACCGAATTCGCCCTCGACTACCTGCTAGAACTCAACGCTGCCTTTGACAACGATTGGCTATTGGCACTTGCCGCTTACAACGGCGGCTGGGGGCGTGTGACTCGGGCCATTCAACACGCCGAGCGTCACAACAAGCCCACCGACTACTGGTCGCTGCGGTTGCCAAGGGAGACACGTCGTTACGTACCCCGCCTGTTGGCTCTTGCTCAGATACTGCGTGACCCGGCGGCCTACCAGGTTGACTTGCCCGTAGTGTCCCGAGACCCCGGGGTACTCGCCGTGGCAACCCATGGCCAAATAGAGTTAGATCGGGCTGCGGAGCTTGCGGGCATCGAGGCGGGTGAGCTTCGCCGCTTAAACCCGGCTCAATTGCGCTGGGCTACCGACCCACAGGGACATGGGCTGTTGTGGCTACCGGCCAACAGAGCCGATGTCTTCGCTAATCAGCTTGCAGAACTGACGCCCGAGCAGCGTGTAGAGTGGGCGCATTATCAAATCGTTCCCGGAGACAGTCTAAGCACCATTGCCCAGCGCTTTGATACCGAGGTGAACCTGATACGAGCGGTTAACCAACTCGACAGCCATTTTATTCGAGCAGGTGATGAGCTCATCATTCCGCGCTCGGGACAGTGGACGGAGGGTCTGGCTGGAACAGCGATTGACTGGCCGCCCACACCAGTACGCAAAAACCGCGCCACACAACGGTATCAGGTGCGCTCCGGTGATTCCCTGTGGGTCATTGCCCGGCGCCACGGAACAACAGTGTCGAAGCTGCAA
>CAJXNM010000003.1 GCA_913057135.1 uncultured Halieaceae bacterium | reverse complement strand
CCGGACAAATCGCCGACAGTGATCCCACAGCAGTGGCGGCGCTAAAGTCTTTAATGAATGACGGCTATTGCGAGACGCTGGGAGACGCATTGGTCATGGAAGGCGAGCGCGGCAACAGATTTGCCCAGTCAGTTGACTACAGTCAGATGGCTAACCGACTAGCAGTCTTAAGGCAGCGAGCAAAAAAGTAGTAAGAACCTAATGCCAGCTCAAAGCTACTGGCTGGGTGAGTTAGCCAGACGCTTTGACTGGCCCACAAAAGAGGTGGTAGCTACGGCTGGACTTGAACCAGCGACCCCAGCATTATGAATGCTGTGTAAATGTAAACACGCCCCACCAGCACCACACGCATATGCCCTCTGATATATAGATAACATACTGTTATTAAGTCATTTTTTCCAATTATCTGTTTTTCTCTAATGTAATTTCGTTTGCCAATTTGCTGTTATATTTGCATTTTTCTGGGTATATTTTGGGTACAAAGTGAATCGGGAGACATTAGCATCGCTGCTATACAGGGCAAAACACGCACGCGGGTTACCCAATCGCTGGTGGCGTCATTAAAGCCAACCGGCAAGATTTACAAAATTTACGACTCCGAACAGACGGGTTTCATCGTGCGAGTGTCAGCGACGGGTACGGTGTCCTATGATCTGCGCTATCGATCGCCGGTAGACCACAAAGACAAGACCTACACTATCGGCAGAGCCAACCGACTGGCGCTCGCCCAGGCGCGCAAGATCGCAAAGCAGAAGGCCGGCGAGGTCGCTGCCGGTCTCGATCTCAACCTAGCCAAGCGGCAATCGATCGCTGATGCCGAGAAGCAGAAGGCCTCTACGCTACGCGCATTTATCGACCAGCATTACAAAGCCCACTTAATCAGTAAGCAGGCCAGAGATCCGGACCTAATCCTGCGAGATATTCGTGCCAAGTGGGCATGTGAGCTCGACATGAATCTGTCGGACCTAAGCATTGGCCACGTTGAGGCCAGGCGTAACAGGCGATTAGAGGCTGGCATTAAATTCTCCACCGTGAACCGCGACGAGGCTCTTTTACGAGCGGTACTTAATGTCGCCGTCGAAAAAAAGCTGCTGGATTACAACCCGATTGCCGGCCTTAAAGAGATCAGAGGCAACAAGAAACCAAAGACACGCTACCTGAGCGAGAGCGAGCAGAAGCGACTACTGGCGGCCCTGCGCGAGCGAGACGATAGGCTGATAGCAGAGCGCGATAGCCACAATCAGTGGCGCTCTGAGCGCGGTTACGAGCTTGTCCCTAGCATCCCTGCCGGCGGTTTTGGTGACCACTTGTCGCCGATTGTGCTGCTGTGCATGTACAGTGGTTTGCGCCGGGGCGAGGCGCTAAGTCTCGAGTGGTCGGAGCTCGATTTGCAGAGCAAATTCGTCACTGTTATTGGTGAAAAAGCCAAAAGCAAAAGCACGCGCCACGTGCCCCTACCCACAAAGGCGGTCGACGCACTGAAACAGTGGGCTAGTCAGACCGGCGAGCGCGAAGGCCTAGTATTTAAGAGCCCTGTCACTGGCGGCCAATTGGATAACGTCCGCAAGTCTTGGGGCGCAGTGCTCAAGGCGGCCAAGATCGACAATTTCCGGTTCCATGACCTACGCCACCACTACGCGTCGACACTGGTGATGCGCGGCGTGAACATTTATACGGTGAAAGGGCTGCTGGGCCATTCAGACATTAAACTGACCGAGCGCTACGCTCACCTGGCGCCAGAGCATTATTCGGCGGCGGTGGCTGTGTTGGATGACTAGGGGGCACGCGATGAGTGACCGAGACACAAAACTGTCAGTGGCAATCTGGCGACTGCAATCGGCAAGCAAAATCGCAGACCAGCGAGCAGCGGCAGCCGACATACTCGACGAGTTTTACGAGGACGCGACGCTGCAAATGATTGCTAGGGTTTTGCGTGGCGAAAAGCAAAACACTGACGTGCCACGCCGAGATGTTGACCGATGGGCGTACGTCAAAACCCTGCAAGCGGACGGGCATAGCTACGAAAAAGCGGTTCAGCTGACGGCCAGTGCGATGTGTATCGGCGCGAAGGCAGTAGAGGGCAGTGTGTCGATTTGCAATAAAGCAGGCCTAATTTTTCGCTGAAAACTTTTAGGTAAATTCCTTACAAACAGTTCCCCACTATTAGCCCCATCGACACACAAACCGATGGAGGCTTGTCATGCAAGACCACACCAACGATTCACCTATCGCTTCTCGACTATCGACAGCCGAGGCGGCGCGCTATCTCGGCTATAGCCAATACACACTTCGGCGCGCTCGCGTCGACGGGCTGTTAGCCGGCGTTCAAGCCCCTGCCTATCACAAGCAAGCGTCTCGCAATGCTCGCGTGTTCTATGAGCGCGCAGAGCTCGATCGATGGCTTGCCCAGGGGCGGGAGCAGCATTGCACAGCACAGGCACAGGTGGCCTAGCGCCAGCCAAAAAAAACCGCCCAAACAAGAGGCGGTTAAGTCTGAGAAATCAAAACCCCGGCAGAGGATGTGACGATGGCTACTATACCAAATGCTCGCGAGCGATTTGAACGCATTGTTCGAGAGCATCGCTTTAAACGAAAAGGCCCAAACGAGGCGGCCCGAGACTGCCCTTTTTGCGGCGGCGATGATCGCTGCGTACTGACTCTGAAAGGCCCCGACGAGCTCTATATTCACGATCGCGGTGGCTGTGGCTGGAAAGACCTCAACAGCTATTTTGGACTGCTCGACGATAAAGCGCGCCGCACCACACCGAGCAGTGCTTGTTATGCGGTGCCTAAGCAAGAGCCCTATCGCGAACCAGTATCAGAGACGCGCCCCAAGGCCATCGAATTTTGGAATAACGCAGACGACGATGACGCGACGGTGGCTGCCCACCCGTACGCCAAGCGCAAGCGTATAACTCATGCATTTGGCGCAAGGCGCGGTATCGCCGGAGGTAAGCGTGTCGGCTACAACGCCGATTGCATTCTGGTGCCTAATCGCAACTGGGATGGCGAATTTATAGGTGTTGAGGTTATCAACGCCAACAAAGATAAGCAGACATACGGCAATAAAGGTCTGCTAATGCTCGGTAATCTCGAGGACGCGCCGCATATTCATCTATGCGAGGGCTGGGCGACAGCATGGGCGCTTGCCCAAATGTTCCCCAAGAGATTTGCGGCTGTCGTGTGCTTTGGTAAGCAGATCCAGAGGGCAATACCAGAGGTCAGCACGCGTTACACCGGCAGACCGGTGATTCACGCGGAATCAGCACAAAACCGTGACGCCTGGGACATCTGGCACTCGGGGCGCGGCGACGCCTACGTTCAGAAGGTGATGGGGGTGCTGGCATGAGTACCGCTGACTCCATTGTGGTGACGATAACCGACGATGACGATTTTGTGGTTGAGCGACCACAACTGACGCTAGACGACCAGCTAGATGGGGAATGCTATGACGCTCGGTGGCTATCAGATAACACGCCAGAGCCTAGAGAGTGGCTGATAAAGCCCATTCTGCCTGCCGAGGAATTGTGCGCTATTTCTGGCGCTCCGGGCTCGGGTAAAACTTATTTGGCAATCATGTTAGGGCTGGCGGCTGTCAGAGGCCAATTTAATGGTATGCCCTGCAAAAAGGCCAAGGTCATGTATGTCACTCGGGAGGAATCTCGCGCGGAGATACACCGGCGGATCAAGATACAGACCGAGGGTCGCGGGGAATCGATACCCGATGGCTTTTATCTTCAGACACTCGAGCAACAAACGCACACCTGGCTGCACAAGGATGATTCGCTGTCGATGTTCGGCGAGGCGATTTTTGCTCAAGCCGAGAGGCGTGGCGTTGAGCTGCTTATCTTCGAGATGCTGCCCGACTTTTTTGGAGGCAGTGAAATCGACCGTCAGCAGGTAAACAGCTTTTTCAAAGGCGTTGTCGCGCCTCGAGCAAAACGCGCGGGCTGCGCCTGTCTATTCCTAATGCACCCATCCGTCGCCGGCCTAGCTGAGGGTTCCGGTCGATCCGGTAGTACAGCCAATTTCGGGTCGCTGCGATCTGTGCTGTTTCAGCGCCAGACGGACGCAGGCATTGCCGTAAAGCTGGTCAAATCTAACTACGCGCAACACTCGCAGGAAATTTGCACGCTGGTTTGGAATGACGTTCTGCGCGGCTTTGATATTGGCGAGGCGCTGCCGCCAGAGGCAAAGAAACCGCAGGGCGGCAACCAAAGCCAGATTTTCGATGCGCTGCCCGAGGACGGGGGCTGGATAAGCCAACAAAAGGTGCGCGGTGACCTGGGCATGAAGTCGGATCGATTCAATGATGCACGACAGGGATTGATTCGGCGCGGCTGTATTGAGGTTTCGCGGGACGGAAAACAGTTCCGGAGAGCCACCAATGCGCCGGAGTGAAATGTCCGAAAAAACCGAAAACCTATATACCAATTCGGATTTTCGGACACCCTTCGGTGGACACCCCCGTTCCCTATCGGGGGGGGTGTCCCCCTCCGTTCTGGGCAAAACCGAAAAAACGTTTTCGGATCGTTTTCGGAGTTTTCGGGGCAGATCCCGCCATCGCCAAGCAGCAAAAAATTTGACTATCAAAACGCTGTTGTAATTGCCTGTGAAGCAAAAAGAACGTTATTCCCACATGACTCGCTTTAATTTAGCGAAGAGGGCAGACTTTTCTCTCTTAAGTGCATCCTGCATACGCTCATTTTCTTTTATTTCAGCCCAGACGTACTCAACATCGGTTCCCGTGATCCAGGTCCGAAGGTCCGCTAGTTCATCAGGGGAGATGCCCATGTATTTTTGCTTCTCACCCTCGAACACACCCTTCCAGTGCTTGCATGGCGTCCGCTTCTCTCCTGCAGGGCAGTCGCATTTACACTGCAAACGCGACCCAGAGCGTGAAATCTCAACGTTGTATGGCTCACTAGCTGAACCTTGGACTTGAAACGATACCTTCTCCATTAACAAAGCCCTCGCTGTAAAGGTTACTTACTCTATGCGACAACCTACCCCACCGCCAAAGGTACTTCCAGCGCGGTCCTGTTGAGGGTGCTTCGCGTGCGCCGCGTGATATTTCTGCAAGGGCGTTTCGTTTCGGGGCGTTATATACCCAACCCGACCTATGGAAGCTGTTCTAGCCTCACTGGATAGGCGGCGTTTAGTATTTCTTTGGCGCGTTGATTCTCGTTGGTTGGACATATCACCCTTTGTACCGGTATGGTGACTGAGGGTAAGTCAGGGGGTGTGCTTCGATATGAACATTGTTTTGAAGAGTCTATTTCTGCTAACGGCGCTGTTGTCGGTTGGGTGTGCGTCTGTCCAGAAGCCTATCGCAGTCGAAGACGGCTTGTACACGAAGGCAAATAAAGTCGTCGTAGTGATGGAACCCATCCCAGATCCAACAACCCATTTTCCCGGCGCCGACTGTTTACTCTGCATGGCAACTGCCGAAGGCTTACACATGACTCTGGGTGACCATGCAGAAACCCTTGACGGAGCTGAGTTTAAGCTAAGCAAATCGGAATTAGCGGGCCACCTTAAAGAGAAAGGCGTTGACGCGATAGTTCTCGATGATCCGCTAGTGGTGAAAGACCTGCCCAAAATAAAGGCAGAAGGTGAGAATGCTGTCCCACGCGACTTCTCTGAGGTAGCCAGTCCCCATGACGGCACCCACGTACTCGTTATTTCCGTTAGCAGAATCGGTATCAGCCGCGCGTTTGCCAGTTACGTTCCAACTGAGGACCCAGTTGCGATTGTCGAAGGGATCGGCTATCTGATTGATGTCCGTGATAACACCTACGATTGGTATCAACCCTTCAAAGTAGTGAAGGGTGTGGAAGGTGAGTGGGATCAACCCCCAGATTTCCCTAAGTTGACCAATGCGTTCTATCAGGTTCTGGCTGAAGCTCGAGATGAAATTCTAGGCAACTTCTGATGAGCCTCTGGCCCAGAGGGGCGTTCATTTTCGTCATGCTTTCGGTGCTTTGCGTCGGCTGTGGTACTACTGAACGTCGTGGTGAGCGCGTGGTGAAAACCGGGGTCGTTGCTGTAACTGATTTGAGCGAGATCAACCTCCAATTTGAGCGATCTGAGCGATTCCTACGTGGCGATACCGACATAGCTGACACCGCAGGGGAGGGTGCCGCTGTTATGTATCCGGCGCCCACTGCGGGTGTATTTGCAGGGTTCGTGCTCGGACATGCTTTGGTCGGGAACGCGATCAACGCCGCGGAAAAAAAGGAGCGTGATGACGCTGCCGATCAAGTTCTAGCAAACATCGAGGCACTCGCTGCCACTGTCGAACCTGAAAGGATAGAGAAAGAACTCGCTCAGGCACTATCAACGGATATGGCTGTGAAGGTATACACGGGTACCGATCAAGCCAGCACGCGCCCAACTTTCATGACGAAACCCATCTTTGCATTGTCGCAAAACCTTGATTTTGTAGCCATCGAGAATCTGGTGGTTATCGAGAGTCAGGCCGGCTTGAGTAGCTACACAAACCGTATCCATCTCATATCCAAGCCGATTGATCTCACCGCTTTAGAAGCGTCAAAAGATACAGACTATTTCTTAAAACAATTGATGGAACTTTACACTCTAACCAATCGAGTAGCATTGCTGGACGCCTCTTCACAGCTTTCAGAGATTGGATCAGAAGAGGCCACCTTTAAAGTAAGAATGGGCAGCGGATACGAGTACCATCGTGGACGGCTTATCCGGCACATCGAGGGCTTCGGTATTCTCAAGACACTCGGTGGAAATTTCTTACTTGCTCCTGTCGACCAGATTGCAATATGACTTTATGGGGAAGTGATTTACGATGATGGCGAAAGCGCTAGCAACCGCCATTGCTCTGACACTACTGGCAGCGTGTGGAGCAGGCACTGAATCTGACGGGGGCCGACAGCCAGTATCAACGCCGCCTCCCGCACCAGAGCCAGATCCTGAGCCCGTTGCAGCTGAAAAACCCATTATCAAGGGTGTAGAGTTTGGCGAACGTCCTATCTTGTATGTATTGGTAGATTTCCAAGATTGGGCTACTGAGCTCGATGATGACACTCACTTTAATCGCATGTACTTCGATTATTAAGTGGCGTGGGATTACTACCGCCGCCTTTTCAAAGGTCGAGTCGAGTTAACAGCGCCTCCCGAATCCTACGGGACACCCAACGACGGCATCATTCGCGTTACGGCAGCCGTCAACCACCCGAATGAGCCCGGGGCGAATGATCAGATGCAGGATGTATTGTTTTCCACTGCCTCCCAGATCGAAGAACATATCGACGCGGGCACGTTCGACAAGGACGGTAATGGCTTTTTGTCGCCTGATGAACTTACCGTCGCATTTGTTATAGCTGGTCGTTCGAGATGCACGGGTAGCTGTCTCGATAGTGATGTTCCTATGGTCAGGGGTTATGCGAGGACATTGAGCCTACTCGCCGATGATGAAGATCTGCTAATTCTTGATGGGATAAAGGTGCCTAACTACGCTGTACAGCCCGAGCGCGGAATTCTCAGTGCGAGTGGTTATAAGGATACCTTTGCGATCGCAACACTCATTCACGAATTAGGCCACGCTGTGTTTGGTGTATCGGACCACTACGGTGAGTACGATAACTCAGATGAGTTTACGGAGTACCTCGGCGACTGGTGTCTACTAAGCGATACTGGGTTGAGACGTCCCAGCGATAATCAAATTGGACCTCAATATTTCAGCGGTTACACGAAATTAGAGACCAATTTGATCAAGGCGCAGGCGATTGAGGATTCCCAGGTCATTGGACTAGACAGCGCAGCAGAAGCGAGCTTAGACGATGATGGTACAGATAGCTCTATCGCGCGTGTCTGGCTAGATCCATACCAAGTCAGGGAATCACTTGTCTTTGAGTACCGTGACAACCAAGGCTACGACAGTTTCCTGAGTGGTGAAGGTGCGATCGTTACTAGAACGCAATCACTTGCTGCGAATAACAAAACTGCGCCGCCATCCTACCGGCGAGCCTCGCTTGTAAGTGGTGGCTCTGGTTACGACGGGGCGATTGGCACCGGGCAGGTTGGTGAATTCATAGCGCAGTCAGATACACCTGGGTATACAGATGATCCCATATTTGCTCCGCGCACGGTGACACTTCGTTACGACGGCGTAAGTAATGACCGTGCTTTTTTCGATATCTCAGTCGATGAATTTGGCCCACCGAGAGGGCATCTGCGATACGACGAGGGGGCTGGGGATGAAATGAATATCCACAGTAACGAGGCCTTTTATGGCTTTACGGATGAGATAAAGGCATATGCTGGCACACTCTTCGTCAACACAACGCAATTCGACACCATTGATGGCGTAGAGCTCCTGGTGCGCGATGCCTCATCGGTGACCATCGAAATCTATGCTGGAATCCTCGATGACGATACGCCATACGATCTGTTGTCTACTGAATCATTTGAATTTTCTACTGGTGGCTGGCACCGAGCGTTCTTCGATAATCCTGTTGATTTCCCGCCGGATGAGGCCCGGTTCATCGTAGTTGGCATAGAGACGCCATCGGTAACTACCTTTGTCCTGCCATATGTTCTCCACAATGACAGGGCCAAGTATGAGGTTCAAACATTCTCGAGTGCTGATGGCCTCCGATTTAGATCAGCAGATAACCGGGTTTACCGTCAGATACTTCTACTTTCAAAACAAGATGGTTAGGCCCCTGAAGGCGTCAAGCGAATCGGGACTCAAGGCATCCTTTTGTACCGGTAAGGAGGCCACTGTCGTAGGCTTGAGTAAGGATATCGTAAGAAAGTCTATTGGTCGTCAGGCTTGGGGGCACCATCTGAAATTTCGCGAAGCAGTTTATCCAGTTCTTCCTTCACGCCAACGTCGTCATCTACTTCATTAGCTGGGATCTGACCTGTTGCTTTTCGGCGCTCGTATTCTTGGCGGGCACGCTTCAATGCGTCGACATACTCTTCTTGCGTGATCTCTCTCGTTCTTGTCGAGAATTTCTTTGACCGTGTACTGCCCTGGCGTATGAGGTACTGCTCCCGCTCTCTTTCCCCATTAGCTCTGGCAGCTGCCCGTTCATAGTCCAAGGTTTTGTAAACCTTTGGTCTCGGAGGAGGACGCCCCAACTCTTTTGTCACATGTATCAGCTCGAGCTCAGCTGCGCTTTGCTCAGGTACCGCCTCATCGCCGAAGTTGGTACGCAAACACTGAGTGTAAATCTCGTAGGCGTCTGCAAACTCGCTGTAAGAGCCATAACGCTCCCGACTGAGCATGACGCACTCGGGATTTTGCTCCGATGGATTTTCGATGTCGCCGGTTTTACTTGTATCCGCAGGCGTGGCGACCTCCGTAGGTGAATTGGCGCACGCACCCAAAAAACAGACTGCGAGAAGCAGTGCGGCTCTCTGCAGGAACCTATGCAAACGAATTTTTATAGCAAAAAAATCCATGACATTGGTCTCCACATACCATGTGGGTGTCGAGATTTATTGAACATATTCAAAAATTTGACGGGTTAATTCAAGTCAACTGTGCGTGCTTTCTAGAGTCCTCATGTACTGCACGCTATGTCACTTTAGTTGGGCTTGCCTTTGACAGCAAACTCGCGTCACTGACAATCGAGAAGCGCAGCTTCCAGAACGAACTCTTCGTAGTGGTCTTCGTTAAGGAAGATCCAACGCAATGTAGGGCGATCCGACGTTATAGAGATGTTAGACCAATTTGCGCAGAGCGGACTGTTCACTTGGCTAAGCAACTCCAAATCACTCTTCTTTCTAACGACAGCTGTAGGCTCAAGGTAAATGTTGATGTTGCCTGCATAATCGTCAACTTCTGCAGCCAGAACCTTGAGACCGTCGCCCATCTCTACGGATGAATGTATCCATGCGGCCAATCTGCGCGATGTGGTGATTTTTTGGGAGGCTGTTTTTTCAGGTTTTTTCTTCTTAGGGGTTATGTTGCTTTTGCTTGGCTCTGCCGGCCTTTGAGTTTTCTTGGTAACAGGCGCTTTTTGAGGTTGCGCAGCCTTTGAAGGGGCCAAAGACGCAGCGGCCAGGAGTAACGCAGCATTGTTGTGCATTTGGGGTAGTAGATAAGCCGCGGTGAGTGTCTCGTTGCGCTGTTTTTGCAGCCGCTCAAGTTGTATCAGCATACCTTCGATATCTATAGAATCGGCTATGAAGACATTTTTTTTGTCTCTTCGATCATGGATTCCGACGCGAAGCACCTGTCCTGTCTCGTCGAACCGCAACTCCATGTCTCTGCCAGTCTCAGGATCGAGGTAACGTAAGGTCGATGTGTCAGCCTTCTGCCATTTTGTATCAGTCAGCGCAGTACAGTACGAGATGCCGTGTGCCGAATTGGCATTGAAGCCCCGTTCACATACCTCGTTTTTTGTTCGCGTAATCCCGTAACCCTGTAACTTACCCTCAGCAAACAGCCCTGCTTTCAGGTCGCCGCTATCACTCACTACAGCCCCGTAACCATTGAAACAATCGCCGAGCACGCACTTTTGTGTCTCTGCGAGCGTCCATGTGTTAATGATCGCCCATATGGCGCCATTCGAGGATCGGCATAAAGGCGCCACTCCGTGATCGGCATAATGGCACCACCTGATGATCGGCATAAAGGAGCCACCCTAGAGTCGCCATAATGGCGCCACCCACCGCTGATTAGCGGTTCTCAGACTTCCAATCCACTGGTGTACCGTCCCCGGTTTTTCTGCCGGAACGGAGGACCCTATGGCAAACCGGAGGTTTGAGATGTATCAGTATCGACAAGTGATCGTCCGCATGCGCTTGGGCGAATCGGACCGCGCCATCGCCCAGGCCGGACTGATGGGTCGCAAAAAGATCCGCGCCGTCCGAGAGCTGGCCAGCACACGCGGCTGGCTCGATCCCAGCAGTGACATTCCGCCTGACAGTGAACTGGTTGCCTGCTTTGACCAGTCCCTTGCTCGCCCGCAAACCACCTCGCTGGTGGAACCTTATGCGGACGAAGTAAAGACGTGGGCCGGTCAAGGTATCCAGGGCACCACTATCCACCAGGCGCTGGTCCGCAAGTATGGCTATACCGGGAGTTATTCCTCGGTCCGGCGGTATTTGCAAAGCGTCGCCGCCGCGAACCCAATGGCATCCACGGTGCTCGATCATGAGCCCGGTGACGTTGCACAGATCGACTTCGGCGCCGGGCCGGTGATCAACGATGTGCACTCTGGTGAGAGCTTCAAGACCTGGGTGTTTGTGATGGTACTCGCCTGGAGCCGGCACCAGTACGCCGAACTCGTCCGGGACCAGAAGGTTGAGACCTGGCTGGGCTGCCACCGGCGAGCCTTTGAATGGTTCGGCGGCGTTGTGTCCCGGGTAACGATCGATAACCCGAAGTGCGCCATCACCAAAGCCTGCTACCACGACCCCGAGGTACAGCGGTCCTACGCGGACTGCGCAGAGGGTTACGGCTTCCTCATCAACGCACTGCCGCCCCGGGAGCCCCGCAAAAAAGGCATCGTGGAAAGTGGCGTGAAATACGTCAAGGCCAACTTCTTCCCCTTGAGGGAGTTCCGCAGTCTGGGAGACGCCAACCGGCAACTACAGGACTGGGTCACGGGTACAGCAGGAAACCGTATCCACGGAACGACCCATGAAAAGCCCCTGACGCGGTTTGTCGAGACAGAGAAGCATCTTCTTAAACCGCTCCCAGATACACCGCCAGAGTTGGCCAGCTGGAATAAGGTCAAGGTGCATGGCGATTGCCACGTCCAGCACGAGAAGTGTCGCTACTCCGTGCCCTTCCGGCTGGTGGGTAACGCCCTGTGGCTGCGAGCGGCGGAGACGACGGTGCGGATCTATCAGGATCAGGAGTTGGTCGCTATCCATCCTCGCCTAGTGCGCCCCGGTCAGCGTGCAACCGTGCCGGAGCATATGCCGCCCGAGGCACAAGCCTACCGGATGCAGGATCCGCAGTGGTGCCTGCGGCAGGCGGAGCAGGTCGGTCCCGCCTGTCATGCGCTGATCGGGCAGTTGTTCACTGACCGGGTGCTGGACAACCTGCGCGGCGCTCAGGGCATCGTCAGCTTCCGCAAGCACTATGGCGCCGCTCGCTTGGAAGCCGCCGCCACTCGCGCTCTGGCGTACGCCAGCCCGACGTACCGAACGATCAAAACGATCCTGGAGAACGGGCTGGACCAGCAGACTCTGGACGAAGCCGGCTTTGATCGGCTGGGTAGTGCCTACACGGGCCGGGGCCGCTTCTCTCGGGACACGAAAAAACTGTTAACCCATTAGACACAGACGACAAGGAAAACGATCATGGAACACACCATTAACCCCATGCCTGAACTGGCATCTCTACTGAAGCAGCTACGCCTCTCCGGTATATTGGAAAGCTTGGCGGTCCGCAATCGGGAAGCCGTTGAAGGCAAACTCGCCTACACGGAGTTTTTGACCCTAGTTATCCAGGATGAAGTCGCCCGCCGCGAGCAGAACAAGTTCCAGTCCCGTGTCCGCCGCGCCGGCTTCCGGGGCGAGAAGACTCTCGAAGGCTTCGACTTCAGTCGGCACCCGCAACTCAATCAGGAACTCATCCGCGACCTCGCCACCTGCCAGTTTATCGATGAGAAGGTCTCCCTGCTCATCGCCGGCCCCTGCGGTACGGGCAAGAGCCATATCGCGCAGGCGATCGCTCATTGTGCGGTGCGCCACGGCCACGATGTGTTGTTCACCACTCAAACCAAATTGCTTGGCAACCTGCACGCCGCTCGGGCGACTAACACCTTCGAGCGGCGGTTCCAGAACCTCATCAAGATGCCGCTGATCGTCATCGACGACTTCGGCTTGAAGCCCATGCGCCCGCCGCACGACGAGGTGTTCCACGATCTGGTCGCAGAGCGTTATGAGCGTGGTGCAACGATTGTTACCAGCAACCTCGACTTCTCGGAATGGGGTGATGGCTTCACCAACCAGTTACTCGGCGCAGCGACCCTCGATCGGCTTCGTCATGCTGCCTATCGGATCGTATTGGATGGTGACAGTTATCGCCGACCACGCCCCATGGACGGGAGCGAGAAAACGACGTTTACAGAAGGGGGTAAAAAGGGCTAAAAACACACCCGTCTGAGAACCGATAATCGGCACCCAAACGTGGCGCCATTATGCCGATCATGGGTGGCGCCATTAGGGCGATCATCGACACCATGGCGCTATGAGTGTGAGTATTAGACCAAGTTGCTTTACCATGAGCCTCACGTAATAAATCTGCTGATCGATCATGTCTCGTCTCAGTGTATTCATTTCAAGCGCAGCTTTCACGTTGCTATCCAACCTAGTTGGCGCCCAAAAGATGCCGGATGACACCGCATGGCTCATTTATGATGTTGAACGGCAAGATATCGCTGTGATCGATGTACAGGATGAAGTCGCCGTGCCTCGCGGCAATTCCGATTTTTTGGCTACACGTCCCATCCCTTACAAGCAGCCAGACATACATACTTGGCAAGACGGTCCGACAGTCGTGTTTTTGCCTGGCGCTCAGCCTTGGATGCGCGGAAAGTACAGAAATGGCTATATTGCCGGCAATTTCTTAGATGAACAGCAAGGCTCATTCTCCGCGTATCGAATCGGTCCATCTGGAAAAAAAACTGACATCTATCAAATTTGTTCTGAACCCGGAGTGAGTAACTACCAATGTGTAAATGTCGGGCAGGGTCAGGCTTGTGGCGAGCCGCTCACAGACGGTAAAAAATCGACGTACGCGAGTGTGGTCAGTTGTCACATTGAGGTTCGTAAACGCAAGCTGCGCCATTTCTCAGGGTTGAAGGTTGATGACCTAGTAAACGTGCAAGGTGCATGTGGCCGTGTCCGACCCAGTATCCGAAGTGAGGCCAAGCGGTCTTTTTACGTGGAAAACGACACTGATTCAGATGTTGCGGTTGGTTACGTGAATTACGAAGGTAGTATTACTTTTTCTAGCCGACGAAGGCCTGGAACGAAATGGCGTTTCAACGTGGCCCAAGGCTCCCAGTATATACTCGTCACGGAAGATAATTATCTCAGCTGCATTGGTGCGGTGCACGCTAAAAACGTAGAGGAGGGGGTGACACTCAGACTATCGCAAGACCTCAGATAACCGGTATGTCGAGTTGGCTACGGTCCGTCGTGGGATCTTCCAAATGTCAACGCATTCGCGTCGCTCTGTATCCAATATGAAGAACTTTGCCCCGCGCTTGTATGAGGAGATAGACCAATAACCGCCAGGTCCCTGCTGAGAGAAAGCCCGCGCGTCCTCATTTGGCGTGATGTAAGCAAGTCTCAATGTTTTCGACGTATCGTTGATCAATTTAATGGGAACAGGGTCATCGCCGACTAAATTGGACCCCCCCATCCACCACTCATCGCACTTTCGACCGACAGCCCAACCGGCCTTTGGTAATTCTTCGTCCGGCGCTTTGTGACCGCTACCCAGAACAGCTATCTCTAGGCGATGTTCACAACGATCCTGGTTCAGGAAAGATGATTTCGATTGCCTAATGTATGGATATCCGCATGATTGACCCTGTCCGACATTTCGGCACTGATACGAACCACCGGTCATACATAGCTGATATAGGTCTTCGGTATGCTCTATTGGGCCTCTGTAGCTTAACTCTACGGCTCCGCCGCCATCGGCATTGGTCATTTTACCCGTGAGACGTCTCCCCGAGTCATCGAGACTCAAGGTCATCATTGGAGAAAACCGCCCATCGTAGACTGTTAAAATATTGTCTCGGTAGCTGGTCTTTAGGAGTTCTTTTGAACGGTTTTTGACGCTAATGCGGCCCAAATAGCCATTGGTAGTCAATCGAATCACAGCAACTGGTCCGCGATTCAGGATGCGGACTAGTGCAATATCATTGTAGCTTTTGTGAGTATAAAGCCATGTCCCTGGCTTCGGACGCCCATCTCCTAGACTGGGAGCCGTCAGAAGTAGCAACGTTAAGCCAATTATTGCTCGCATCGTGTGATGGTGTGGGTATGGATCATGTGACCTGCCTTGTAGTACCGCCACGTAACCGCTACGCCGTTGTAGCTAGCAATCGATATTTCTGGATCTGTGCAATACCGTTGCATAAGTAGAGGATGTATGGATTTTAGATTCACTGTGCGCTTGGATGCCATTGCATTCATTTCATATTCGAATACTAGGGCTGGCGGTTTCCGCTCAAAAGTTACCCGCTGTAATGTAACCATCTCGTTAGGCTTAAAGGGGGTCAACCGGTTAAGCCTCATCGTGTAAGCCGTGAGCTCTTTATGCAGTGCTTTACCACGCAAAAACTTTGGCTTGAATGCTTGCTCATCAGCGTTTTCGGTATCTTGCTCTGTCGAATTGGTCACGGCAGCTATCGCTTCAAGAACCTCATCTAAGGTCTCAGGTGGCATCATTTTGTTCACTGCCACACCCGCAGTTATGAGAACCAACGCAACAAGAGTGATCCAAACGAACTGTGTCCCGCCTGACGTCTTAAGTGGGTGACCGCACCGAACACATATTCTCGCCTGATCGCTAACTTGAGTACCGCAGGCGGCGCAATTGATCAAACCCATGGAATGTATATCTTGCTTTTAACTGTCAGGCGTGGGGTTAGGAATCGGAAAATTCACGCTGCGCAGTAGATGTTTGTTAAGCGTTATTTCGACAAAGCTGTCATCCGAGGAGGGCGTATCGTCATAGCGCTCGTTACCAGTCCACGAAATCACTCCGATTTTGGGATGTATGTGATAAGTGTACTGTGCAGAGAGCGTCGCACTCAGTATGGGCGTGCCCGTGAAGCTACCGGGCTCATACTCTTCCTCTTCGGCGTCTAATGTCACAGGAAATGCCTCAATCCGTCCGACAGGTGTTTCTATCACCTCTGGCGAGGACACTGTAAACGTCGAGATCCGACGAGATAGCAAAAACCCATCATCTCTCCTTCGTAGTTCTGAGGTCTGATCGACACTCGTGCCAGCTACCAGCTCAGGATATCGGATGGAGCCATAAAAGCCTTCTTCACCATCATAAGAAACGGAAAATCCCTCGGGCGTGCCTACGTCGTATACGAGAGCACCCGTTTGATACACGTACTCAGAGCTTGACTCGCCTTCGCCCGTCGAAGTTCGGATGAGGAAGATCTCTGCGTTGGCCCAGGCATCCGGATCTCCCGGGTTTGGTACAAAATCAGTATTGAAGAGCTCGTATTCAAACGTCGTGTCTACGACCTCTTCAGCGGATACGCTCCCAAAGAGATACTGTTGAACATCCGCCTCAACATCGAACACCAATAGATCACCAGCCTCAAAATCGCGGTAAGCCGAATCGTCGATACGGATGGTTTCGGTGGCTGGTGGGGGTGGAGGAGTACTCGAACCGCTACTTGATCCCGAAGATCCTCCACCATCTCCACCTCCGCTGCAAGCTGCGATGGCGAGGGTGTAGAGCGTTATTACCAACGGGCGCATTCGCGAGAAAAACATTGCAGGGCATCCATTCATGGGCACATGTTGTAACCATAGGAAGATTGCAGACCACTTTCAAGCGCAATCCAACTAGGTTAACGCCCCAGGTTTTGACCAACGATTAAAATTCTCATGAGAGGGAGGCGATGTGTCTCAGAGGCGCTTTCGGCGCGGGATAGATACAAAAAAAGAGGGGGAGGGAACTCCCCCATAGGGTTTTTAGAACTGATAGCGCAGTGAGCCTGTGAGAATATTTGTATCCTCTAAATCTTGGAAACCACGGTCGAACGATAGGTCTACTCTAAAACTCTCTGTGATCTAGAAGTTCGCACCAACACCGGCGATGACTCCTGAGCCGTCTGCGTCCTCTGTCGCACAAAACCCAAACGCACAACCTGAAGCGGTCGCACCAATGTAGCCACCACCAACAGACACGTAGAAGAAATGGTTATCGATTGGTATGCCTGCGTTCAATTTCGCCGTGACGTAGTAGTCAACATCTACGCTGACGCCAATGCCTCCGGCACTGTCAGAGTCTGAACCCCCAGTAAACGCTTCGATCTCAAGGCCCAAATAGTCGCCTGGTGTGTAGTGTTCGTAAGCGATGCCAAAGCTACCTAGCTCCAGCTCATCAAGATCATCGACGGTAATCATTGAATACCCGACGCCCACTTGATGTTCGGCCAGCGCAGATACGCCTGTTGAAAGTGCGAGCGCCGCTAGCGGCTTCCTCCTGCCTCGATTGGGGCGGTGGTTCTGGTGGAGACGGCGGGTTGGCCCGGCACCTGTGGATCGTAAGCCGGGCTTTTTTGTGCTCGATTGTTGGGTGCGGGCTGGGTATAGAAAATCCTGCGATAATCAAGCGGGCACTAAACAGATTAAAAAGCGGCGTAAGCGTTTGATTTTTTTGGCTTTTGAATGGTAGCTACGGCTGGACTTGAACCAGCGACCCCAGCATTATGAATGCTGTGCTCTAACCAACTGAGCTACGTAGCCACAAGCGCTGAATAGCCGACTGCACTAACAGCAATCGCGCAAATTCAAGAGGCGGCGATTCTGCACAACTCCTGAGTTCAAGTCAACGATTAGGAGATCACGCTCCGGTTTTACACGTTAAATCGGAAATGAATCACGTCGCCATCTTGCAAGACATAGTCTTTGCCCTCTAACCGCCAGCGGCCGGCATCTTTGGCGCCCTGCTCGCCGTTGTGGGCAATGAAATCGTCGTAACCCACCACCTCTGCACGAATGAAGCCTTTTTGGAAGTCCGTGTGAATGACGCCCGCGGCCTCTGGGGCTGTGGCGCCCACTTTCACGGTCCATGCGCGCACTTCTTTGACACCCGCAGTGAAGTAGGTCTGAAGTCTCAGCAGTTGGTATCCGGCCCGAATAACGCGGTTTAAGCCAGGCTCTGTCATGCCCATTTCCGCAAGAAAATCACTTTTCTCATCATCTTCAAGCTCGACGATTTCCGACTCGAGCTTGTTACAGATGGCGACCACTTCAGCCCCTTCGTTGGCGGCGAGTTTTTGGACAGCCGCTAGGTGTGGATTGTCATCAAAACCATCTTCGGCAACGTTCGCGATATACATGGTGGGCTTGGTTGTCAGCAGGTGGAGTGATCTCACCAATGCGCTCTCATTGTCATCTAGAGTCAGAGCGCGAATGGGTTGAGCTTCATTGAGTTGTGGCAGCAGCTTGTTCTCCAGCAGTGCTTTTAGAGCAACGGCCTCTTTATCACCACTTTTTGCAGTACGGACCACCTTACTCAGCTGTTTTTCGCAAGATTCTAGGTCGGCAAGAGCCAGTTCAGTGTTAATGGTCTCGATATCAGCGATAGGGTCGATGTGGTTAGCGACGTGTATGACATTAGGATCCTCGAAACAACGAACCACGTGAGCGATGGCATCGGTCTCTCGAATATTTGCTAGAAACTGGTTGCCTAGACCTTCACCTTTTGAAGCCCCAGCAACAAGCCCCGCAATATCGACGAACTCCATGGTCGCTGCTATCTCCCGCTCGGGCTTCACTATGGCAGCGATACGGTCTTGCCTGGGGTCGGGGATTGGAACCACCCCAGCGTTCGGCTCGATGGTGCAGAAAGGGAAATTCTCCGCATCAATACCCGCCTGCGTTAGCGCGTTGAACAGGGTCGATTTACCAACATTTGGTAAGCCGACGATGCCACATTTAATGCCCATGCTAAGTCCTTGTGTTAGTGGTTCGCTTCAGCTGCGTTGATACTGTGAAGTCGCGTTTTTGCTTTTACTTCATCACCCGCCAGCAGCAGTGGCAACGCACGTATTGCTTCATCAATGATGTCATCAATCATTTGGCGCTCGGACTTACTCGGCTTAGACAGAACGTAACCTGATACTTTACTCGCGTGGCCCGGATGGCCAATGCCAATGCGTAATCGATGAAAGTTGTTGTTACCCGAGAGCGCAGGGATGATATCTCGCAACCCGTTATGGCCGCCGTGGCCGCCTCCCTGCTTGAAACGCGCAAGTCCAGGGGCGATATCCAGTTCATCGTGCGCCACTAATATCTGCTCGGGTTCGATGCGAAAAAATGTCGCCATCGCGGCCACTGCTCTGCCACTACGGTTCATAAACGTGCTCGGTATTAACAGCCGAAGGTCGTAACCGGCAAAATGAACGCGTGCAGTACTGCCAAAGAACTTCGCATCAGGGCGTAACTCTGCGCCACCTTGCCGGGCTAGCTCCTCAACGAAAAAGGCACCCGCGTTATGTCGGGTGCCTTCGTACTCGCTGCCAGGATTGCCAAGCCCGACAATAAGCCGGATCTCAGCCACGACAGTGCCCAGCCTTACTCTTCTGCGCCGCCTTCGGCGGCATCGGCAGCGGCGTCTGCCTTGGTGCCACGTGGTGCAATGACCGATGCCAAGGCTAAGTCGTGGTCCTCGCCTAGTGCTAATGCGGTCGAGACGACCCCTTCTGGCAGGGTTAGATCGCTCAAGTGAACAATTTCACCCAAGCCCACGTTTAGCATGTCGACCTCGATAAACTCTGGGATATCGTTGGGTAGACACTGGACTTCGATGTCAGTGGCTTGGTGTTGCACAATACCTCCACCCACTTTCACGCCTTCACACTTATCTTCGTTGATAAAGTGCAGCGGGACGTGCACTTTGATGGCTTTATTCGCTTCAATGCGCATGAAATCTGCATGCATCGTGAAGCCTTTCGCTGGATGACGCTGTAGGTCCTTGAGAATGGCGGTTTCGGTCTCGCCATCGACATTGATCGTCAACAAAGCGGTGTAGAACGCTTCATTCTCCAGCATTTTCTCAAGATCCTTGCGGATCAGGCTAATGCTGCGCGCAGGCTTTTGACCGCCATAAATAACGGCGGGGGTTTTACCTTCGAGGCGACGGAGGCGGCGGCTCGCACCTTTCCCTTCGTCGACCCGCACTTCGGCTTGGATCTCAAAAGATTCAGACATGGTCTGTCTCCTTGTTCAACATCACGTCGCTTGCGACCGGCTCGGTGATGGGTGGGTTTACACTGATCGACAGACTTACTCGTCGAACAGTGCGCTAATGGATTCTTCGTTGCTGACGCGTCGGATAGACTCCGCCAGTAGGTCGGCAATGGTTAGTTGGCGGATCTGTAATTGCTTGGCTTCATCCGACAGCGGGATGGTGTCGGTGACGACCAACTCGTCGAGCTGCGAGCTGGCGATATTGTCCAGCGCTTTGCCAGACAGCACGGCATGGGTACAGTAAGCGACTACCTTGGTTGCGCCTCGGCCTTTTAATGCGCTGGCTGCGGCACATAGGGTACCGGCGGTATCGACCAAGTCGTCAACCAAAATGCAGGTACGGCCCTCTACGTCGCCGATAAGATTCATTACCTGGGCTTCGTTGGCGCGCGGTCGGCGCTTATCGATGATGGCGAGATCAGCATCGTCGAGTTGTTTGGCAATGGCTCGGGCGCGAACAACACCCCCTATATCCGGCGAGACCACAATAAGGTCTTCGTAGCCGCAACGCACAATATCGTTGTTCAGGATGGTCGAGGCGTAAACGTTGTCGACCGGGCAAGCAAAGAACCCTTGGATTTGTTCTGCGTGCAAATCGACGGTGAGCACGCGATCAACGCCCACAGCCACCATCATATCCGCGACAACTTTGGCTGAGATGGGCACACGTGCTGAGCGCACTCGACGATCCTGCCGAGCGTAGCCGAAATAAGGAACCACCGCCGTAATTCTTGCTGCCGATGCGCGCCGCAGCCCGTCGATAATGAGCAGCAGCTCCATGAGGTTGTCGTTGGTGGGGTAGCAGGTGCTCTGCAGAACGAATACATCTTTGCCACGGACGTTTTCGTTCAACTCAATGGTAATCTCGCCGTCAGAAAATTTGCTGACGTTGGCGTCGCCCAGGTTAAGGTAGAGTCGATCGGCAACACGCTGCGCGAGTTCGGGATTTGCATTTCCCGTGAATACCATCATCTTGGATGACATGACCTGCGCCTCGCAGTTTGAAAATGGCTGGGGTGGCAGGATTCGAACCTGCGAATGGCGGGATCAAAACCCGCTGCCTTGCCACTTGGCGACACCCCAAGAAAAAGCGTTGTTCAGTCTTGTGTCTCAATAATGGACGGACTTCGGTTGATGCCCCTGGCGACTATGGCGTCTACGGTGCTGGGCATCGCAGAGGCGGCTACTCGCGCTGAGGCTTCAGTGTCGAAGGCGGCAAAAACGCAAGCGCCGCTTCCGGTCATCATTGAGGGGGCCGATGCTTCAAGAAGCGTCAGCGCCCGTTTTACCGCGGGGTATCGCGCCGTCACCACCGGTTGGAGGTCGTTACGGATCTGCCCCGCGAAAAAGGCCGACATTGTGATCGCGGGTGTGTCCCGTGTCAATTCCGGTGCAGAGAATATTTCGGCAGTACTCACATGACAGTGGGGGTTGATGACAACATACCATTTTTCCGGTAGATCAACGGGTTTCAGTTGTTCTCCAACCCCCTCGGCCCAAGCGCTCTGGCCCATGGTAAACACAGGTACGTCTGCACCTAATCGCAGTGCCAGTTGTGCCAGCTGCTTGTCGTTGAGAGGTGACTGCCAAAGTTGATTGAGTATCCTGAGGGTGGTGCCCGCGTTAGAGCTACCGCCGCCCAAGCCACCGCCCATTGGAATGTTCTTCTTTACAGTGATTGCAACGCCGCAGCGGGGTTCTATGTTGCGGTTGAGCAGTTCGGCTTTTAGCAATACGGCTGCGCGCAGAATCAAGTTGTCCTCGGGGTCGACCCCTGCGATGGCACTCCGCAGGGTGACATCGCCACTGGGCTGCGTCGTTTCAAACGTCATCTCGTCACCCCAGTCCAATAACTGAAAAAGGGTTTGCAGTGAGTGATAGCCGTCTTGGCGCCGCCCTGTGACGTGTAAGAACAGGTTGAGTTTGGCGGGGGATAGCACCCTGTAGATTCGGGTGGGCGCAGGCATCACTTTAAAGCCTCCAACTGCCAGTCGAGTAGCACAATGGTGACCACGTAGTCATGATGCTTCATGGTGAGTTTACGTGGCACGCGCCATCCATCGACCACCTGCCAATCGGTGACGTCGACAAGCCACCCGCTGACCTGAGACTGAGGGTGGCCAATCAGCCAATCACCCGTTCGATGCAATGGCAACATCTCGATGGCGGCTAAGGATGATTCCGTCAATCCAAGTTCATGGAGTGGTCTGGTGCGGCCATCGTCCCGCCAAACCACTTCAGTGCCATCCCTCTCAAGACGGACATGTCCAAATCCGAGGGGACCTGAAATGCCCAAGTTGTCGCGATCGGGAGCGAGCCGCTGCCAAGTAAGATTGAAGGTATTGCCTCCCGATGCTGAGCTGACAAGGGCCTTGCCAGCGACACGCCAGGGCGATGCTGTCTCCGAGGGGACTTTGCCTTGGTGGGGCTCATTAATAGGTGTCGTAGCACAACCCGCCACTAGTAACAGGCACAACAGAACGGTAATGGTTGATCTTTGGATGCTCACTGAGCCACCACCAGCGGTCTTCTAGCGGTCACTGAGTTCAATACCCAAGCGCTTGAGCGTGTTTGTAATATGGCGATTACTGGCGTCTGCGCCCAGCGCGGCTCGCCAGACCGTCAGTGCGTCGTTGTGACGACCGAGTGTCCACAGAGTCTCCCCCAAATGTGCGGCGACTTCTGGATCAGGCAGTTGCTCGTAAGCCTGAGTCAATACAACGAGAGCTTCTTGAAAACGGCCTTGTTTGAAATAAACCCAGCCGAGGCTGTCGAGAATGGCGGCTTCGCCCGGGGATAAGGCCAAGGCGCGTTCGATGAGGAGCGCGGCTTCTTCGTAACGGTTCGTGTGGGTTGTGAGGGTATAGCCCAGCGCGTTCAAAGCCGTTGCATTATTGGGCTCGCGCTCAATGATGGCTCGCAAATCAGCTTCCATGGCTGCGATATCACCGATCGCCTCGTGTGCCATCGCCCTGCCGTACTGTAGCGCTAGGGACTCTTGAAAAATGCTTAAACCCCGGTCATAGACCTCAATAGCACGCTGCAGGGTGCCGCGATCAACGAGGAGGCGTGCTTCGATTGCAAATAATTGCTCGGCCTGACCTGGACTGACGTCTCGTGCGTTGCTGAACAGTGTGCTGTAGTTAAGGCTGTCGCCATCGTCTAACAAGAGTGTCGCAGCTCTTCTTAATGCGTCGAAGAATTCTCGGCTTGGCCCAACATTGCCATAGGCGTTTATAGCACCGTCGATATCACCTAGCTCTTCAGCCACGCGACCTAGGTAATACCAGGCTTCATCGACACGTTGCTCGAGCGCTAGCAAATCACGCAAATGCTGCCGCGCGAGTTCGGGGTTGCCGGACTCAAGTTCAATTAACGCAAGTGAAAAGGAATAATCGCCGTTGCGTGGCGAGAGCTCCTGAAGCATCTGAAACTGCTGTCGTGCGTCATCAATGCGGTTATCTGAGGCAAGTAAGCGAGCGTACTGCAGGCGTAAACCCTCGTTATCCGGTTTTGCTGCAAGCGCATCGTCAATACGCGTGAAGGCGTCGCTGTCCCCTAATTCCGCTTTAGTCTGGGTCCACAGTACCAGTGCTCGTTCATCGTTAGACGTTCGCGTTAACACCCCCTCAAGTGCACTCAATGCCTCTTGTAACCGGTCTTGTTCACGGCGAAGTAGCGCTAGAGCTATGCCAATATCGTTGTCTTCTGGCCAGTCAGCCGCGAGCGCTTCAATAGCTGCTGCCAGTGCTCGTTGACTTGCCTCGGGTCTGCGGTTGTAGTCCACCATCAGCGCCGGTGCGTTGATGCGTGAACCGCGCTCCTTGGCTTTGCGAGCAAAACTAACGGCGAGCTCAGCGTCTCCCCGTTGCAGTAGTAGCGCCATAGCGGTTGCAGCTGCTGCCGCGTCATCACCATCGAGCTCGGTGAGGCGCATCGCCATGGCTAAGGCCTTATCGGACTGCTCTTGGTATTCGGCCAAGCGAAGCGCCCTGCGCGCCAACTCCGCATCCTCGAGTTGCATGGCCTGCGCAGTGAGTAGCTCCAGTGCAGTGTCATAGTGCTGTTCGCGCAGCGCAAATTCGGCTTTCAGCAGTGGGTATAGGCTGTCTGTCGGTATCGGGCGCTCCGGTGGCGGCGCCGGGGGCGCTGCCATTGAAACACTCGAATTTCCATCAGATTGAATGGCTGGATCGCTGCCTTCAGGCTCGGTAGCAGCATCATGATGCGACGTACGGCCGATTGCAGAGCCGTGCTCTTCCTCGGTCGACGGACCAGATTGACTATCTGTAGGCGCCGGCAAACCACTGCAACCGGCTAGTAGCAAAGCCAAGCAGGCACCGAGAACGACGTTATTAGTGAATTTCATGGCGTAATTGTGACACGGACACGGTCTTAGGCCTACGTTGGTGAGCATGGACTGCTAATAACTTGGTATCATATCGAAACATTATTAGGAACGGGTCGCAGCGTGTTCGACGATCTCATCGCCATTGGTATTAACCATGATTCCGCCTCGGTAGACACCCGCGAGAGGGTGGCATTTGCCCCTGAAAAGGTACCTGAGGCCCTCACGAGTGTGATTGGTGAGACGCCGGTTGAGGAAGCGGTGATTTTATCGACCTGTAATCGGACCGAGCTGTACGCAGTATTACCCAAAGGGGGCGATCCCACGGCAGTAGCCAATGCCATGGTCGATTGGATTGCACGTTTCCACGGGCTGCCACCATCGGCACTAAGCACATGTACGTATCGCAACCATGGCGAGCATGCCATGACCCACTTGGTGCGAGTGGCTGCTGGGCTCAACTCAATGATCCTAGGTGAGCCACAGATTTTTGGTCAATTGAAGTCGGCATTCGCTGTAGCTGAAGACGCCGGGGCCACCGGTAGTCGTCTCAATCAGTTGTTCCCAGAGGCATTTCGTATTGCCAAGAAGGTGCGCACCGATACCGCTATTGGCGAGAACCCAGTCTCTGTGGCTTATGCTGCGGTCGATTTGGCAAGCCACATTTTTTCCGATTTATCCCGCTGCACTGCATTGGTTTTGGGTGCAGGTGAAACCATTGAGCTCGTGGCGAGACACCTTAAAGATGCCAAGTTGGGTAAGTTGATCATCGCTAATCGCACCTTGTTGCGCGCCCAGAATTTGGCTGAACAATTCGATGCCGAGGCCATCATGCTCGCCGATGCACCCGAGCGACTTCACGAAGCCGATATCGTTATTAGTTCCACGGGTAGTCAGTTGCCGATTTTAGGCAAGGGCGCTGTCGAGCGAGCCATCAAGAAGCGCCGCTATCGACCGGTATTGATGGCGGATTTGGCGGTGCCACGGGATGTCGAGCCGGAGGTGGCGGAGCTTTCCGACGTCTACCTCTACACGGTCGACGACCTGCGAGAGGTGATTGAAGAGAACAAGCGCCTGCGTGCCAGCGAGGCGAGCAAGGCCGATGAAATTATCGTACAAGGTATCGTTGAGCTGCAGGCAGAGTTACGCAGTCGACGGTCATCGGAAGTCGTTCGCAATTACCGGGAGTCGGCTATTGCCATCCAAGAATCAGAGTTGGAGCGAGCCCTGAAAGCCCTGGAAAAGGGCGATGATGCCGACGAGATCATACGCCGGTTGGCGCGCAATCTAACCAACAAATTAATCCATGCACCCACCACGGGACTCCGACGACTTGCCCGGGATGGGGATGACCTACAGGTCAACAAGGCTAAGATCCTGTTGGGCCTCGATGATGATTTCAACGACGTCGACGAACAGCCCACACTGCAGTGAAAGCATCGCTCAAGATTAAGCTGGACCAACTTCGGGACCGGCACGAGGAGGTGGCTGCATTGCTGAGTGATGCAGAGACCCTATCGGACCAAAATCGATTTCGTGATTTGTCGCGTGAATACGCACAGATCGATGAAATCGTCACGGCGTGGCAGCGATACGCCCAGGCTGAAGCTGATGTGGTCAGTGCCAGAGAGATGTTGCAGGACCCGGATCCCGATGTGCGAGAGATGGCCGCAGAGGAGCTAGAGGGAGCCGAAGAGCACCTGGCGGAGCTCGATGTTCAGCTTGAACTGCTGCTGTTGCCAAAGGACCCAAAGGATAGCCACAACGTTTTCCTGGAAATTCGTGCGGGAACGGGCGGGGACGAGGCAGGCATTTTTTCCGGCGACTTATTCCGTATGTATAGCCGCTATGCTGAGCAGCGTGGATGGCGCCTAGAAGTGATCTCTGAGCGGCCTGGCGAGCACGGGGGCTTCAAGGAAATCATCACCCGCATACAAGGGGACGATGTTTACGCTCACCTTAAGTTTGAGTCGGGGGCACACAGGGTCCAGCGCGTCCCTGAAACAGAGTCCCAAGGTCGTATCCATACATCTGCTTGCACCGTGGCGGTGATGGCGGAGCCAGAGCAAATGGAAGAGAGTGAAATCAACAAAGGGGATCTTCGCATCGACACCTTTCGCTCCTCAGGGGCCGGTGGCCAGCACGTGAACACCACTGACTCGGCGGTTCGAATTACACACTTACCTACGGGTATCGTGGTGGAATGTCAGGACGAACGATCCCAGCATAAAAATCGCGCCCGCGCTATGTCGCTATTGCAAGCCAAATTGGCCTCGGCCGCCGAGGAGCAGGCCGCAGCCGAGCAGGCCTCCGAACGACGCAACTTGGTGGGTTCCGGTGATCGCTCTGAGCGTATTCGCACCTATAACTTTCCCCAGGGTCGGGTAACCGATCACCGCATCAATTTAACTTTGTACAAGCTAGACGAAGTTATCGCCGGTGATCTTGATGCGCTTATTCAGCCACTTCGCCGTGAGCATCAGGCGGATCAATTGGCGGCAATGGGTGATCAGATGTGAGTAGCTGGCGTGATCTCATTAGGGATGCTGGCATTCCCCAAAGAGACGCTGAACTGCTGCTGCTCCATTGTCTGCAGCGAGATCGAGCCTGGCTGTACAGCCATGGCGCTGAGCCCGCACAAGAGACTGCTGTGAAGCATTTTGATCGCTGTGTGAAGCTGCGGTCTAGCGGTGCGCCAATTGCCTACATTACGGGTACCCGTGAGTTTTGGTCCCTCGAGCTAGAGGTGAGCAGTGGTGTCCTCATACCCCGAAGCGATACGGAGTTACTTGTCGCGCAGGCGCTGGAGCGTTCGATACATTTACCAAAGCAGGTGCTTGATTTGGGTACCGGCAGCGGCGCCGTCGCGTTAGCGTTGGCGAGGGAGTGGCAGCAGCGTGTCGAAGATGCAACAGCTTATAGTGTGACGGCTGTGGATCGCAGCGAGGATGCGCTCGCCGTGGCTCGTCGTAATGGGACGCGTTTGGGTTTGACGGTAGAGTGGTTGCAGAGCGATTGGTTTAGCGCGCTGGCGGAACGTCGCTGGCCGCTGATTGTCAGTAATCCTCCGTACATAGCTGATGATGATCCCCATTTGAGCCAAGGTGATCTACCGGCTGAGCCACTAGTCGCACTCGTTTCCGGTCAAGATGGTCTCGACGCCATGAGGCGGATCATTTCCGATGCACCTCAGTACATGGAGGCCGGTGGCTGGTTGCTGTTGGAGCATGGCTGGAACCAAGCCGATGCTGTTCGAGGTCTTATGGCGAATAGGGGGTTCCAGCAGGTATCCAGTTATCGGGATTTGGCAGGCCATGAGCGCGTCACGGAGGGTCAGTGGCGATGATCTCTGATCACGACCTAGAGCGCTATTCCCGTCAGATACTGGTGCCCGATTTTGAGCTCGACGGTCAGGCCGCCCTTGGAGAGGCGCACGTTATCGTGGTTGGCTGCGGCGGACTTGGCGTGCCGGCGGCCATGTATTTGGGGGCTGCCGGTGTTGGCACGGTCACACTGATTGATGACGACAGGGTTGAGTTGAGTAATTTGCCCAGACAGCCATTGTTTCGAGTTGCAGACATCGGTCGCTTGAAGGGCGATGTACTTCGGGAGCATATGTTGGCCAATCGGCCAGGCGCTCAGATCAATGTTGTCGCGCAGCGATTAGACTCTCTCAATGCACCCGCTCTTTTGGCCAATGCTGACGTTGTTGTCGACGCTACCGATAACAGAGAGGCTCGATTATTGATTGACCGGGTAACCTTCGCCGCCGGCATGCCATGGATTATGGGGGCTGCAACCCGATTGTCCGGGCAGATTATTGCCTTTGATAGTGCTCGTGATTGGGGTTGTTACCACTGTTTGGTGTCAGACCCGGGGGCTCAGGCAACAGGTAAGTGCGCAGATCTAGGCGTAGTAGGGTCAGCAGTGGCAAGCGTGGCGCTGCAGCAAGTTACCGACGTCATAAAGCTGTTAACAGGCTGCGGTAGCGTGCTATGGGGCGAGTGCCGAGTCTTTGATGATGCTACCAATGAGCGTTTCACGTTACGGTTACAAAAGCGCGTTGGCTGCGTAAATTGCGGATCAAAGTGAGCCCTAGCTTGTAGAGATCACCGCCTTTGGTGACGGGACCTCGGCGGTCAAGACTGATCGAACCCGCAAGCTGATTAACACCGCGCATACCGCGATACCCGCAATGGTGGCGTACCAAAACCCTGCAGCGCCGTCGCCCATATCGTCTGTTTGATGTAGGCCAAGCCACCACCCTAGGGGCAAAGCCACTAACCAATAAGACACGACCATGACAACGAAAGGAAAACGCGTTTCTTTGAAAGCACGCAGGGTGAAAGATCCTACAATCTGCACCCCATCAATAAGAATGAAAAAAGCCGCCAGTCGAATAAGCCGTGTCGCTAGCTGCTGTATATCGGTGTCATCGGTATAAACGGCGATAATCAATTCGGGCACAGTCAGCAGTATGGCGGTAGTCCCCAGAGAAATGGCGGCGGCAACAAGACAGCCGGCTCCGAAAGCGCTGAAGATCCCTGCACGATTGCCCGCACCTATCGCGTGTCCCATGCGCGTGGACATGGCTGTACCGATGGCTAACATGGGTATGTAGAACATGTCCCAGATATTGAAGGCAATCTGGTGCGATGCCATCGCAGTATCGCCCAAGGTGGCAACGAGTAGTGCTATTAGGCTGAACACACCGACCTCTAGGAAGAAGGTGAACCCGATGGGCAGCCCAAGGGCAACGATTTCTTGCAGAATGCTCCACCGAGGCGCTACCCAGTGAGCCGCTGGCAAGTAAGCGCGAATGCTTTTATCGACCGCAATGTAGGCAATGATCAATGCCACACTTAGCCACATGGATAGTGCCGTTGCTATACCGCAACCCTCGGCACCTAATTCTGGTGCGCCCCACTGACCGAAAATGAACGCGTAATTAAGTGGGATATTGGCGAGAAAGCCGATAACACTGGCAACGGCAAAAGGTTTGGTGACGCCCAATCCTTGTGTGTGGAATCGGAGTGCATGAAACAAGCCGGCGGCGGGCAAGCCCAAGGCGACCATCCGCGTGTAGGCCATTGCTTTCGACTCTGTGCCGGGCTCCAGTTGCAAGAGTTGCAGCAGAGGCTCACAGAACCAAGCCAGAGGGCTGGTGATCATACCCAGTACAATGGCCAGCCACAGTGCCTGCGGTAATTGCGAGCGAATTTTATCGATGCGCTGAGCACCATAATCTTGGGCGACGATCGTGGAGGTGGCGAATAGCACCCCTAGTACCAACAGGAAAATGGGTAGCCATATGTTGTAACCAATGGCGATAGCGGCCAAATCTTGTTCGCCGTATCGGGCCGCCATCATGGTGTCGACGACACCGGTACCCATTTGGGCGAGTTGGGCGATGAGCAACGGCCAAGCAATGCGCCATATTTGGACAAATTCTGCTTTTAATATGCCCAAGTTCATGGCGGAGGGTTACCTTGCTATTTTCGGCGGCGCAGGTTACCACGAGCGCCTGTGATAGACTTGCTTGTGTTTCATACAATATCGAGCAAATCCCTTGAGTAATTCCAAAAAATCCAGTCCGAACGCGGACTGGGATCCGACCCAGTTTTCCGTTGCCCCGCAAGAAGGAAAAACCCGCTTTCACGATTTAGACCTGCGTCCCGAGCTAATGCGGGGTATTGCGGCACTGGGATTCGAGTATTGCTCGCCCATTCAAGCTCAAATTCTGCCTCACACCCTTCAGGGGCACGATGCCATTGGCAAAGCACAGACCGGTACCGGCAAGACAGCGGCTTTCCTGATTACGGTATTCAATGATCTGCTCAGTCACGACCCTGGCAGCGAGCGCTTCCTGGCGGAACCTCGCGCGGTCATCATCGCGCCTACTCGGGAGTTGGTGATGCAAATTGCAGCCGATGCTAAAGAGCTCGGCGCTTATACAGGTCTAAACACCGTCACGTTGATTGGTGGTGCCGACTATCAAAAGCAGCTCAACAAGGTGAACGCCAAGGTAACCGATATCGTTGTAGCTACCCCCGGTCGATTAATTGATTTTATGCAGCGTCAGGACCTATTTCTGGACCGTGTGGAAACACTTGTGCTCGATGAAGCTGACCGTATGCTAGACATGGGGTTCATTCCACAAGTCAAACGCATTGTGCGCGCCACACCCCATAAAGAAGATCGTCAAACCCTATTGTTCTCGGCGACGTTCACCCAGGACATCATCAATCTGGCTGCCCAGTGGACCTACGAGCCTGTAAAAATTGAGATTGAACCCGAACGTGTAGCGACGGCAACGGTTGATCAGCGCGTGTATTTAGTAGCCAGCCACGAGCGCTTGAAAGTTCTCCTGAACGTTCTGCGCTCAGATGAGGCGGTATCTACGATTGTGTTCGCCAATCGGCGTGATCAGGTGCGTAACTTGCACGAAAAATTACGTCGTGCTGGCATTTCCTGCGGCATCCTCTCGGGCGAAGTCACTCAGGCGAAACGCACCAAGACCTTGCAAGATTTTAAAGACGGTAGAATTTCCGTGCTGGTTGCAACCGATGTCGCGGGGCGAGGTATTCATGTGGACGGTGTCAGCCATGTGGTGAATTATAACTTACCCGAGGATCCGGAAGATTATGTGCACCGCATAGGGCGAACCGGGCGGGCGGGTGCGTCTGGGGTATCGATTAGTTTTGCAAGTGAAGATGACGCCTTCTTACTGCCCGATATCGAAGCGTTATTGGGAGAGCGGCTCAAATGTGTGTCGCCGCCGCCGGAGCTAATGGCTTAGAGCGCGTTCTCTGAGATCATCGCACCAGAACAGGGTGGCACCAATCACGGCGGCGGGTATCACTACAAAGTTGATGAGCGGTATGCCCGATACAAACGCCACCGCACCCCCAAAACCCATACTGGTAAGGCGGTGTGCGCTACAGGCATCGCGGACATCGCTAAAGGGCAATCGATGATTGTCCATGGGATAGTCCACAAATTGCAGTCCCATCATCCAAGCGCCCAGCAAAAACCAAAGTAGTGGCGCCATCACGTTGAGCCCTGGCATAAACGATACAACCAGTACTAGCAGTGCCATTGGCACGTAATAGGTGAATTTTCTCAGCTCCCGAAGCAGCGCCCGGGGTATATCGGCAACGGCTGCGGCAATACCTTCAAGGGCGGGTACAGGTTGCCCGGTCACTCGCTCTTCTACTTTTTCCGCAAGCAAGGCGTGAAATGGCGAGGTAACCAACAGCACCAATAACGTGGAGCCATAACCGGTAAGAAGCCCACCAGCGATCCAGATAATGGGGAGTAACAACCAGGTTAAAAATCCAAGCCAGTCGGGCAAGGCGCCCTCGACCAACATCACGAGCGCATCGACATAGCTCCATAGCAGTGACGCTAACAATCCAAACAGGACGATGTTGGCAATGAGTGGAATCACAACGAATCGCCGGAGGCCCGGTTGGGTCAACATACCTAGGCCGCGGACAAAGTAAGCCGCACCTGTGAACAGATTTCCTCTCATGATCGTTGATCCCCCAGTAGGACCCCCACAGTATACTCATTAGAGCTTTATGGTGGGTTTGGGGCTGTACGTAGCTGCTTTGTTTTGGTTACTTTTGATGAGTTTGTTAAGGGTGTAAGTGGGTGTCAGCGCTATTGCTTGTTAAATGCTGTGCACACCACACCGCTGACATGGTTTAACGGGAGAGGATGCCTCGATGGATGACGATGAGCTTTTTTTCGAGGAAATGGCGGGGGTACAACCACTCAAACGTGAGCCCCGTGAGCGCTTAAGTAAGCACACACCGGTCGATACCGAAGCGCGGCGCGCGGCGGCGTCGGGTAGCTCAATCAGCACCACCAACCCGCTAGTGGATGAGGGCATAGAACCGCTTGATGCGTGGTATGTACTCGATTTCAAGCGAGCGGGTATACAGCACGGTGTGTACCGCAAGCTTCGTATGGGGCGTTACGATATTGAGGCGCGCCTTGATCTACATCGCCTGACGGTCAAGCAGGCCCGTGAGGAGGTGCATCAATTTATTCGTGACGCTATGCAACTGGGACTGCGTACTGTGCTCATTCTGCATGGTAAAGGCCAGCGCAAAGTCGAGCAGGAGCGGACCGCGGTACTGAAAGGTTATGTGAATCGTTGGCTGCAAGATATTGAGGATGTTCAAGCATTTCACTCGGCTCAGCCCATCCATGGCGGTACTGGCGCCGTTTATGCGTTATTGAAGAAAAGCGCTGAGAAGAAGCAGCAAAATCGCGAGCGCTTTATGAAAGGGAGGGTGCCCTATAATACCCAGCCCCATTAGGGGCCGCTTACGCTCGCCCTCAGGGGGCTACCTAGCTCGATCGCTGCACACTTCTATGTTTGTCAGCAGTTCCACTTGCTGACACTACCGCTCGAGCATCTGCGGATTCAACCAGCTAGTTTTTTCAACAGTAGCTCATTCACCATTTGTGGATTCGCTTGGCCCTTTGATGCCTTCATAATCTGACCGACGAAAAAGCCCGATAACTTTTTCCGTTTGTTGTCATCGGCGGCGCGATATTGCGCCACTTGGTCGGGATTTTTGGCGATAACCTCATCAATCATGCCCTCGAGGGCACCGGTGTCGCTCACCTGTTTCAGGCCTCGTTGCTCGATGATGTCATCGGCGCTGCCTTGCCCTTGCCATATGCCTTCGAATACTTGTTTGGCCAACTTACTTGACAGCGTATTGTCACTGATTCGTTGAATAAGTCCCGCGAGGGCAACGGGGGTTACGGGACACTGTTCGATGCCAATATCGGCACGATTAAGCGCTGCAGATAAGTCACCGAGCATCCAGTTGGCCACCAGCTTGGGCTCGCCACACAGAGCGGCGGCGGCTTCAAAGTAATCTGCCAGGGCTCGGGAATCGACTAGCAGCGCCGCATCATAATCACCGAGGCCGTAGTCGTGAATGAGTCGGTTGCGTTTGTCATTGGGCAGTTCGGGTAGCGTCTGCCTGATCTGTTCAATCGTTTCGTCGTCGATAATGACCGGCAGCAAATCGGGTTCTGGGAAGTACCGGTAGTCATTGGCCACTTCTTTGCTGCGCATAGAGCGGGTTTCATTATTCTCGGCGTCGAAGAGCCGAGTTTCCTGCACGATATGCCCGCCATCTTCCAAAATGTCACGCTGCCGCTCCACTTCCACGGCGATGGCACGCTCTACAAAGCGAAATGAATTGACATTCTTAATTTCGGTTCGAGTACCGAAAGTGTCCTGTCCCTCGGGGCGGAGGGAGATGTTAATGTCACAGCGCATGGAGCCCTCGGCCATGTTGCCGTCGGAGATGCCCAAGTAAGTCACCAAGGAATGCAGTGCTTTCAAATAAGCCACCGCCTGTTCGGCGGTGCGGAAATCCGGTTCGGTGACAATTTCGAGTAGCGGTGTGCCGGCGCGATTTAAATCGATACCGGTTTGTCCGGCAAAGGCATCGTGTACGGATTTACCGGCATCCTCCTCGAGGTGCGCGCGCGTGATGCGTACAGGGAACAAGCTGCCGTCGGGCATCGGGATGTCGAATACCCCTGCGCCCACAATAGGCTCAAAAAATTGGCTTACTTGATAGCCCTTGGGCAGGTCAGGGTAAAAGTAGTTTTTGCGATCGAATACCGAGCGTTTGCCGATCTCGGCACCAATCCCCAGTCCAAACATAACCGCAAAACGCACCGCTTGCTCGTTGAGTACCGGTAACATACCTGGCATACCCAAATCGATAGCACAGGCTTGCACGTTCGGTTCGGCGCCAAAGTGATTGGCGGCGCCAGAAAATATTTTTGAGCGAGTCGCCAGCTGTAAATGGACCTCCAGTCCCATCACCACTTCCCAGTTCATTGACTTGCTCCTAGTGCGGGTCGCTGCAGATGCCAATCGGTGCTTTCCTGAAAAAGATGACCCACACGCAACAAGGTGGCCTCATCAAAGGGGCGACCAATGAGCTGTAACCCGATAGGCAAGCCATCCACTTGGCCTGCGGGTATGGACATGCCAGGCAAGCCCGCTAGATTGACGGAAAGGGTGTACACATCTTCCATGTACATTGCGAGGGGATCTGACGTCTTGTCACCGATTTTAAAGGCCACGCCGGGAGCTGCAGGGCCAGCTATGACATCGCAGGATTCGAAGGCCTGCTTGAAGTCGTTGCTGATGATACGGCGTACCTGCTGAGCTTTTTTGAAATAGGCATCATAGAAGCCCGCCGATAACGCATAGGTACCCACCAAAATACGTCGCTGAACTTCCTCGCCAAAGCCTTCGCTCCGTGAGCGTTGGTAGAGGTCGGTAAGGTCCTGAGGGTTGTCGCAACGATACCCAAAACGCACGCCGTCGAAGCGTGATAAGTTGGCAGATGCTTCGGCAGGGGCAATCACATAGTAGGTAGCAATACCCTGATGGGTATGGGGCAGATCAATATCAACTAATAGGGCACCTCTGGCGGTTAGCTCACCGAGTGCCTGGTGTATTTGAGTGGCCACCCTGGGATTGAGATCCGCACTGAAGTACTGTTTTGGAATGCCAATGCGCAAGCCTTGAATGTCACCCGAAAGTGCGTCTAAAAAGTTGGGTGTGGGTACGTCGGCCGAGGTGGAGTCGCCCGCATCGACGCCGCACATCGCGTTCAGCATGAGAGCAGCATCGGCCACACTGCGCGTCATTGGCCCCGCCTGGTCGAGGGATGAAGCAAAAGCAATAATACCTAGCCGAGAAACTCGCCCATAGGTTGGCTTGAGTCCCGTGATACCGCACAGTGCCGCTGGCTGTCGTATGGAGCCGCCGGTATCCGTGCCTGTCGCAAGGGGTGCGAACCCCGCAGCAACCGCCGCGGCAGAACCGCCGGAGCTACCCCCGGGGACACGATCGAGATCCCAGGGGTTGTGACAAGGGCCGTAATAGCTGGTCTCATTCGATGAGCCCATGGCGAACTCATCCATATTGGTCTTGCCAAGGCTAACTGTGCCCGCCGCTCGTAGTTTGCTGACCACGGTTGCATCGTATGGGGGAATGAAATTGTCGAGCATGCGCGAGGCACAGCTTGTACGAACACCTTGCGTGCAGAAGATATCCTTATGTAACAGCGGCACCCCGGTCAGAGGGCCTGCCTCGCCCCGGGCGAGCAGCGCATCAGCGGCCTGAGCCTCTTTAAGGGCTTGTTCCTCGGTAACCGTGATCACGCTGTTGAGGGCGTCGTCCCGCGCACGGATACGTTGCAACAGCGCTGTGGTGAGTTCAACCGATGATATTTCCCGCTCCTGTAGTGCGCGGCTTAGCTCTAGTGCGCTTCGTTCATGAAGTTCGCTCGTCATCAGTCAATCACCCGTGGTACCAAGAAGTAACCCTGCTCGACTTCGGGTGCAACCGTCTGCAGCGCCTCGCGCTGGTTGACCTCAGTTACCTCATCAGATCGCAAGCGCTGCGTCATATCGTGGGGGTTAGACATGGGTTCCACACCCTCGGTAGGCACCTGCTGGAGTTGATCGACAAGGGTCAAAATTCGAGAAAATCGATCGGTAACATCGTCTAGGGCCTCATCGGCGATGGTTAGGCGCGCCAATTGAGCGATTTGGGTAACATCTGAGCGGGACACGGACATGGGACGGAGCATTCCTGAAGCATCGGGGAGCGGGGACGCTATCATATTTGTACCTTGCCCAAAAACCCCGTCATTGGTACATTCCCCACATTATTTTCATTCGCGAAGCCCCTGATTTGTCAGCCATTTTTTTACGCTGACACGAGTTCGGTCACGATCAGTGCCGAGCCGGGCAATGCGCACACTAGGGTGACTCAGGGTTGGCTGTGGCAGTGCCATTGATGGCTCAGGGTTAGTTCAGGGAGCCACCATGTTCAAACGCCTGCGAGGCATGTTTTCAAACGATTTGTCGATCGACTTGGGTACGGCGAATACGCTGATCTATGTCAAAGACAAAGGGATTATCCTCGACGAACCCTCGGTAGTTGCCATTCGAATCCACAACGGACAAAAATCAATCGAAGCCGTGGGGCGTGATGCCAAGCGCATGCTGGGCAGAACCCCGGGCAATATACGCGCCATTAGACCGCTTAAGGACGGCGTTATTGCTGACTTTCAAGTAACAGAAAAAATGTTGCAGCACTTCATTGCCAAGGTGCACGAAACCCAGTTCATACGCCCGAGTCCACGGGTTTTGGTCTGTGTGCCTTGTATGTCCACACAAGTGGAGCGAAAGGCTATCCGTGAGTCAGTATTAAGCGCAGGTGCGCGGGAAGTTCGGCTCATTGAAGAGCCCATGGCCGCCGCCATCGGCGCTGGGCTTGACGTCGACGAAGCTTCAGGGTGCATGGTGGTTGATATCGGTGGTGGCACCACGGAGATCGCCATATTGTCACTCAATGGTGTGGTGTACAGAGACTCCATTCGCGTTGGAGGCGATAGATTCGACGAAGCCATCGTGTCCTATGTGCGTCGCCGTTACGGTAGCCTCATTGGTGAGTCCACCGCAGAGCGAATAAAACAGGAAGTGGGCTGCGCTTACAGCAGCAGTGAGCTTCGCGAAATTGATGTCAGAGGACGGCACCTGGCCGAGGGTGTACCGAAGAGTTTTACCCTCAACAGTGACGAAATTCGCGGAGCCTTAGAGGATCCCCTTGAGTCGATTTTGCGCGCGGTGAAAATGGCTCTTGAGCAATCACCCCCGGAGCTTGCTGCCGACATTGCCGAGTCCGGTATCGTCTTAACCGGCGGTGGTGCGCTATTGAGGGACATTGAGAAGCGTATCGCCCATGAAACAGGGCTGCCCGTTCTCATTGCCGAGGATCCACTAACCTGTGTTGCTCGTGGCGGCGGTAAGGCGTTGGAACTGATGGATCGTCAAGCATTGGAATTGCTATCAACCGAGTAGTATCCCAATAGCTCACGTTCGGGAGGCAGGCCATCAAGCCACTTTTTCTTAAGGAAAAACACGTTGGTTGGCGCTTTGCGCTGGTACTAGGGTGCTGCTTCTTGTCGCTATTTTGGTTCCGAGATAGTGAGTACTTACGTGGGGCCAGAACGGTTGCGCTTGATACAAGCGCTGCGGCCTATTCACTTGCTTCATCGCCTCTACGGGCGGTAGAAGCTACCGATGATTATCTGCAATCACGTCAATCCTTGCGCGAGGAAAATGCCCGTCTTCGTCAAGAGAACCTCGTGCTCAAGGGACGCACTCAGCGCTTGGCCGCGGTACTCGCCGAAAATACTCGCTACAAAGCACTGCTAAACTCCACCGCTATGCTAGAGGGCGATGTGATGGTGGCTGAGGTTATCGCTACCGCTGCCGATCCAGCTCGCCATATTTTGGTGCTGGACAAGGGAGAGAGCCAAGGGGTTCGAGAAGGGCAGCCACTGTTGGGCGCCGATGGTTTGATGGGGCAAATTGTGCAGCTAGGTGAGAGTACCAGCAGAGCGCTATTGGTTACCGATGCTATTCACGCCGTGCCGGTTCAGGTATTGCGTAACGGTGTGCGCGGCATTGCCGAGGGGACGGGTGATATCGATCGACTGATCGTCCGTCATGTGGCGACAACGACCGATATTGTGGTCGGAGATACACTGGTAACGTCGGGTTTGGGTGGACGGTTTCCGCCCGGCTATCCGGTCGCTGAGGTGACAGCGATAACAGCAGAACCGGGAGCAGCTTTTCTGACGGTGACGTCGCGTCCAATGGCTCAGCTTGATCGGGGACGTCATGTCATGTTGGTTGTTGATAAACCCACCATCGCCGCTTCTGCTGACAGATGATCGGCGTCAACAATGGCTGGGTAATTGCCTCTAGCCTCCTTGTTACGCTGCTCTTTCACGCGGCACCCCTACCACTTGAATGGCGTTGGTTTCGGCCCGAATTGGTCATGTTGACACTGTTTTATTGGTCGCTGGCGTTACCCCATAAGGTCGGTATCGTGTCCGCTGCTGTCACAGGTCTGATGGTGGATGTGTTGAATGGATCGGCTGTCGGAGCATTGGCCATGGGGATGGTTGTCGCCGATGTCTTTATTCTGTTGAATTATCAACGCATCCGCCAATTCGATGGCTTGCAGCAGAGCATCACATTGGCTGTGCTGGTCGCTCTGGCGCTTTTGGTCGAGCACTGGCTTATGCGTGCCGTTGGATTGGGCGGTACAGGCCTCACATTTCTTTGGTCCGTGCCTCTCACCCTGCTGTGTTGGTTACCCCTCAGGGAAATACTGCGCGGTTTGCGCCGGCAGTTTGAGGTACTGTGATGATGTTAGTGTTGGCTTCTGCGAGTCCCCGACGACGGGAGCTGCTTCAGCTGTTGACGACCGAATTTGAGTGCATTGCAAGTGATATTGATGAAACGCCCATTATTGGCGAAAGACCCGAAGACTACGTTATCCGAATCGCCATCGACAAAGCGCGCGCTTGTAGGGCTGCTGGCAGATTGATTCTAGCTGCGGATACGACGGTTACTATCGATGGCGCTATTTTGGGAAAGCCATCTGACAAAGATGACGCAAGAACCATGTTGCAGCGTTTGTCCGGCCGTGAACACTGGGTACACAGTGCCGTTGCAGTGCGAATGGGGGATACCATACGTCATCGTCTGGTCTCGACTCAGGTGACTTTTGAGCCGTTAACGGAGCAGCTAATTGAACGGTACCTTGCAACCTCCGAACCTTGGGATAAGGCAGGTGCCTATGCTGTTCAGGGATTTGCCGGTTGCTTTGTCAGTCGCTTAGAGGGTAGCTACAGCGGTGTGGTCGGTTTGCCCCTTTTGGAAACGCGGGTGCTGCTTGAATCCTTTGGTGTCGAGACTAACTGGCCCGAACGTTAATTCCCTATGGAACGCGTCTACTCCGCATTCGCTCGAACCTTATGGTACACCGCTGTTTGTGCTGTCATCGCCCTTGCGACCTACAGTGCGGGTATGCGCGCCCTGCTGGCCGAGCTTCATCGGGTAGATCATCGTGTCATCGATTTTTTATCCGAAGTGACCGACTCAGAGGTGTCACTGGGATCCCTGTCCGGTGGGCTACGAGGATTTTCACCGCACTTCACATTGCAACAGTTGTCGGTGATACCCCGCGGTGAGGATGTCACTCCGTTAATGCTTGAGCAGGTCGATGTGGAGTTCGATTTGTGGGCGTCATTGTTGGCCAGAGACATTCGCTTTAGTCGTTTACAGCTGACAAAACCGCAGTTAACGCTGGATTTGCGCCAATCCAAACCCTCGGCGAGTAGTGTTGCTCCGCTGGCTTTGGCGTCACTGTTCCGAGATGCCGAAACCGTTTGGATTTCAGATGCCCGTGTCGCTGTTAAATTCGGCGATCAGCGGCGTGTTGGCTTTGAGGGATCCGCAAAGCTGCTTCGTGCTGGTAGTGAACGCCAACTGAGACTGCGGCTTCGAGGCGATGAGGGCAGCCACATGTCAGTAGCGGGCAGTGGTATTGGTGACATCTTGGACAGCGACCGTTTTCAGGGCGAGTTTCACGGTCGTTTTAGCAGCCCAGATATAAGAGCTTTGTTAGCCCTGGTCGGTGTTGAGGGTGGCGGTGCAACTGACGTGGGTTTTTGGTACCACGTGGGTGGGGATGGTCCCGCACTCACAACATCCATTACCGCCCGCGATCTGGCACTTCGTGTCAGTCAAGAACAGTGGTTGCGCTTTGATAGCTTTCGCTCGGGTACCTTGTTGAGGCAGTCTGCTAGCGGCTGGGCATTGCACCTTCAAGATTTTCACGTCTCCACCGGTGAACATCAATTTGGATTAGGTCGCGCTGCACTCGATATTCGTGGGAGTGCCCTACGTCTGCGCGCAAATCCATTTGACGTGCAGCCACTCAGTGCTGTGATACAGCACGCGGGTTTACTTCCTCCTGCAGCGAAGGCTGTCGTTGCCACTTTGGCGCCCGACGGACGTGTCGAAGGTCTTGAGCTGGCGATAGCTGATATCTATGAACCGCTGCGGGCATGGTCTGTTTATGCCCAGGCGGTGGATTTGACGACGCAACCTGTTCAGGGTGTTCCGGGTTTGGGTGGTATCGATGCCTCGTTCGAGGCGGATCACAACGGCGCTACAGCGTGGATTGATACCCGGGATTTTAGCCTCGACATACCTCGCACTTACACAAAGCCGTTGCTGTTTCCAAGTGTTCAAGGGCGTCTTTCAGCTCATTGGGATGCGCATTTGTTAACGCTGGAAAAAGGTATTTTGAAAGTATCAGCGGATGATCATGATGCAATGGTGCAGTTCGCCATGGACATCCCGTTGCGGCGCGACCTGGATAGAGAAACAGAGCTGGCAATGTATTTGTCGGTCGGCTTCGACACGGCGCCGCTTACTATCAGGCATCGTTATCTGCCTTCATCAATCAGCCCCGCACTATCGGAGTGGTTGGGTAACTCGATTCTTGCGGGTGACGCTGTCGATGGCGCTTTTTTATGGCGCGGTGGCTTCAAGAATTATGGTCAAGCTGAACAAAGCTTACAGCTTGGCCTCGATGTGCACGACCTAGCACTTGCAGTTAGCCCTGAGTGGCCGGCCCTTAAGACGTCAGATGCCACCGTTTTAGTGGATACGAATCGTGTCAGCGCTTGGTCTCCGCAAGTGCGGCTTGCTGACCTCGACCTGCAGGTGCTATCCGTGGAGGTGGATGCCAATGCATCGGTGAACACATTGCTGGCCACCAGTCGCTTTGATTCGGACGCAAGTCGTGTTGTCACGACCTTACGACAGTCACCGGTCTATGAACGGGCCTATAGCGTGCTGTCCGATATCGCTGCTCAGGGAAACGTCACCGGCGAGCTGGCGCTCAGTCTTGATTTGAGCGACAAGGCTCTATTGCCATTAGTTGCGCTCGATAGTCATTTGCAGGATGTCACGATCCGCTCTGATCGTCTTCAGTTGGCACTGGAACGGATGACCGGCCCTTTGGGTTACCAAAGTGTTGAAGGGTTTAAATCTTCCGGCATTACGGGCGATATCCTTGCTCAGCCTTTTGATATAACGATCGGACAAGGCTTAAGCGGGGTTGACGATGCCGATGTGCTAGATGCACGTCTGAGCACAACGCTGTCGGCCAAATCGTTTACTTCCTGGTTAAAAGGCCTTAGCGGCAATGCCATTGATGAGTCGTTGCTGCCGTTACAGGGAAGTTGCGAGGTCGCGCTGGCCGTGGGGGTTGGTAGTAATACAGTGGTGCGGTTCGACACGAATCTGGAGGGTTTGGGCATTAACCTACCGAGCCCACTAGGGAAAGCGCCATCCATTGAAACACCCTTGAGCGCTCGTCTGATGTTGGGACAAGGAGATCACCTGGCGGTGTTCTGGCAGGATCGTCTGAATGCCGTTGCCCACGGGAGCGCAGGTTTTGGGGAGCAGGTGAGGGTGGATTTGACTCCCTCAAGCACCCCTACAACGCTGACCGCTGTGGGTGACGGTTTACATGTGACGGGAAGCGTACCCAGTATCGACTTGCAGCCTTGGTTTGACAGTTCGGTGACGACAGCTCTCTCAAACAAGGTTCTGTCCGATGATGCGCTGCCTCCAGCCGTTTATGTCGATGCTTTGCAAATTGATCAGCTGTCTTTTGGTGGTCGACGTTTTGGCAAGGCCGAGATCAATGCTGAGCGTTTTGAGAGCTGGGATGGCTGGCGACTTTCCACCTCCTGGCTTGACGCCTCTCTGACGCTACCCTTTAAGGGCGATCCGACACTCATTATCAATGATGTTGACTTCGATCAGTTGCCCACCGTCGCGGGTGAGGATATGGGTGATGATCTGTCGCCACCGAATTTATCTAGGCCATTAACAGTCGTTATCGCGAATATGCGTCTCGATGACGAACTGCTTGGAGCGATGCGCTTTGAGGTCAACGGCAATGGTCAGTCACTGCGCCTGACAGAGCTGAGCGGAAACATCATTGATATCGATATACTCGAGGGAACGCAGCTTGAGTGGCAGTTGACCGATGGGGGAGAAACGAGTACGACACTTGCGTTGAATGCTGAACTCGATAACGTCAGCCGTACGTTTAGGATTCTTGGCCAGGAGCCGGTGGCTGAAACCGATAACGGCCAGTTAACGGCTGTATTGCGGTGGCCGGGTAGTCCGATGGATGCCGATGTGCTGCAGGTGGTCGGTGATATGGACTTGACCTTGCGTGAGGGGTCATTTTTACCTGTGCCCTCGGGCGCTACCGGCGCGGTTCGCTTGTTCAGTCTGCTCAATTTGGCGGGTCTGTTTGAGCGGGCCAATGTTACCCGCTTGTTTGAACCGGGTGTCGCGTTCAAAAAAGCCGAGGGCAAAGTCCTGTTTAACGAAGGACAGCTAGCCTTACCGAGGTTCTCGGTGGAGGGTCCCGGTGGCGGCTTCAAATTCACGAGCGATATCGATTTGTTGGCGAGAACCATTGATGGCGAGCTAGTCGTTACGCTGCCACTTGCGAATAATATCCCATGGGTGGTTGCCTTGGCGGGAGGCTTGCCAGTCGCTGCCGGAGCATATATTGCTAGTCGTGTGTTCAAGGATCAGGTGAAGACACTGACCAGTGGTGTTTACAGCGTATCGGGCTCTGTCGATGATCCAACCGTGAAGTTTGTTCGTGTCTTCGATGCAACGGGTACTAAACAGATCGAAGGTGCCACGACAGGTAGTAGCAAGGCATCAGATACCGAGCCCAAGCCAGAGTCACATTCACCCCCTTCCCAGTAAGTGGCAGGTCTGCGTCACGCGTAAATCGATAAAAGGCTGGGTAATCAATCGCTGTAGTTGGCCGCTTCATCGAGTTGCCGTAGATAGCGAAAGAGCTTTCGCGCGGCGGTCGATGGTTTACCCGCACTCGTCGCTTTTTGATGCTGCCGGTATAGCTGCCTAAGCTGCTGCCGATCGGCATCGGGGAATGCACCCAGGATATCATCTAGCGCCGCATCCCCTTCATTCAAGAACTGGTCTCTTAAGTTTTCCAGGCGATGAAAGCGCGCTTTTTGCACGCTGTCTTGGTGATCGAGGGCATTGAGTGCTTGTTCGATCGGCTCCGCATCAATTCGGCGCATCAACTTACCAATGTACTGCAATTGACGTCGCAGGCCACCGCGTGCGGTTATTCGCTGCGCCAACGCAATAGCTTCCAGCAGGGTGTCGTCAGTGATGGGTATTTGTGCCAAGCGCGCAGGGGGCAGTTCCACCAATCGCTCCCCCAAGGTTTGAAGGGCCGTCATTTCACGTTTAACGGCGCTTTTACTGGGGCCATCAAAATCATCATCGTTGGCGCTTAGTGGGTCCTCTACCATGATTTAACTGTACACCAGCGCCGCCAGGCCCAGAAAAGATAAAAACCCGATTACATCCGTCACAGTCGTTAGCACTACACCGCCCGCAAGCGCAGGATCGATGCCCAGGCGCTGCAATATTAAAGGTAATGTGGCGCCTGATACGCCGGCCGTCACCAAATTGATAACCATCGCCGCTGCGATAATAGCGCCCAGAATCCAATCATCAAACCAAAGGGCTGCGGCAACAGCGACGACCAAGGCCCAGAGCACCCCATTAAATAGACCGACGAGGGTTTCTCTCCCCACCAGCCATCGCTGATTACGGCGGTTGATATGCCCCATGGCCATACCACGAATAAGGACGGTCAGTGTTTGTGTGCCGGCGATTCCCCCCATGCTTGCCACGATGGGCATCAGTACTGCCAGCGCCACAACCTTTTCGATGGTGCCCTGAAATTGACTGATAACGGCTGCAGCGATGAAGGCTGTCAATAGGTTAATGCCTAGCCAAACGGCGCGGCGTGGCGCTGTTTGCATCACCGGTGAAAAGGTATCTTCCTCACCGAGGCGGGCGAGGGAGGTGAGTGAGTGATCGGCCTCTTCGCGAATAACGTCGACGATATCATCGATGGTGATACGACCAAGTAGTAAGCCGTGGTCATCGACCACCGGCGCCGAGATCCAATCGTTGCGCTCGAACAGACGCGCTACTTCCGATGCGGGCATCAGGGCAGGGATAGGGTCCCTATCGGTCACCATCATCTCCCGAACAGAGACGTGGGGATCGCTCACGAGTAGCGTGCGGATAGGTAGCATCCCAACGTAGCGATCTTCTCGATTAACGACAATGACGTTATCGGTATTAAGAGGAATCTCCTGATGGCGTCTAAGATAGCGCAGGACCACATCAAGGGTTAAATCGGCTCGAATCGTAATGGTATCGGTGCTCATGAGACCACCGGCCACATCGTCCGAGAAGCCAAGCACGGTCTCGATGCGGGCGCGATCTTGATCATCCATTGCGCTCAGGACTTGCCCGGTTATCTCATCGGGCAGTTCCTGCAAGATGTCGGCAACATCATCGTCATCGAGTTTGCCAACAATAGAGGCCAGTGCCTCAGGTTCCATTTCAAGAAGAAAGGTACTGCGAAGATCTTCGGGTAGTTCATTGAGAACTTCCGCTTCCTGCTCGTCCTCGAGCAAGCTCCATAGTACATGGCGGTAGCGAGGGGGTGACGAACTGAGCAGGTGGGCCACGTCACCGGGGGACAGATCAGCCAGGATACCCGCAACGTCGCCCAGGGTTCCGTGGTTAAGTGCGCGGTCTAAGCGAGCTAGCTGTTTCTGAGATTTAACCGCTGTATTCACGCTTTATCCTCAAGTCAGGGCCCCATTATCCGGCACCCTGATGAGGACTGCACCTATGGTGTTGGTAAAAAATTCAATCTGCTTCATCGAAACGGTTATTAATGAGTGCGGCCAGTGCATCCATGGCCGCCTGCTCGTCTTTGCCATCGGCGGTGAGGGTTAGTACCGTGCCTTGCCCTGCTGCCAGCATCATCACCGACATAATACTTTTGGCGTCGACTTTGTTGCCGGCTTTCGTCAGCGAGAGCTGGCTACTAAAGCGGGCAGCGCAGTCAACGAGTTTTGCCGCAGCTCGCGCGTGTAGCCCCAAGCGGTTGATGATTTCAATGTCTCGACTGATCATGGGGACGTTTGCCTCGCAAGTTCCCGGTGGCGGATCTGCAACCGGCTTTGACTGGGCTTGAGCTCTGCAAAGACCCGTTCAGCCACGTAGACCGATCGATGCTGGCCACCGGTGCAGCCAATCGCGACGGTGACATAGCTGCGTTGAGATCGATGATACTCGGGTAGCCAGCGCTCAAGGAAGGTCACGATATCCTTGATCAGTGCGCCGCTTTGAGGATGAGATTCTAAGAACGTTACAACCCCAGCATCCTGTCCCGTTTGATGGCGTAATCCGCTCACCCAGTGTGGATTGGGCAGCAGTCGAGCGTCAAAGATCAGATCAGCGTCCAGGGGCACACCGCGTTTGAAGCCAAATGACTCCACCAAAACCGACATCCCTTCTTTGGGGCCGCTGCCCAAATATCGGTCAATGACCGCACGCAAATCGTAAAGATTAAGGTCGCTGGTATCGATGACGAGATCGGCTCGGGATGACAATGCATCGAGTAGGTCGATTTCGGCGTGAATAGCCTCACTCAGTGAGCGCTCGTCATTGCTTAAAGGGTGGCGTCGACGTGTTTCGCTGAAGCGCTTTGTCAGAATCGCGTCTTGTGCGTCAAGGAACAACACCTCGCTATGAAGATCACTGGGTAAATTCTCCAGTACATCATGAAGACGGTCCAAATCATGGGGGCTGTTACGCGCATCGATACACACGGCAATGCCTTTAAACCCGGCATACTGATTCTGCTCCAACTGTTCGAGCAGCATCGGCAGCAAACCCGCAGGGAGGTTGTCAACACAGTAATAGCCCTGATCTTCCAGTTGATGCAGCGCTGTACTCTTGCCAGAGCCTGACCGCCCACTGATGACGATGAGTTTCATCGTCACGCCGCCAAGCGCTGAGTAGCGGCCGCTAGTAATTGGCCCGTTGACTCGGCTCTACGTAATTGCGCGCAGTACTGATCATTGGAGAAGCGGCGAGCAATCTCTGCCAACAGATCCAAATGGGTTTGGGTCGCCTCCTCGGGTACCAAGAGTACGAAAAGTAAATCAACATCGCGGCCATCCGGCGCATCGAAATCGACGCCGTGCGCGAGCGTGACAAGGCAACCAAGTGGTTGCTCACAGCCTGCCACGCGACAATGGGGAACAGCCACGCCCGCACCCAAAGCTGTACTGCCCAGCTTTTCGCGGGCAAACAGCTGAGCGTAGATCAAGTCCTCAGTCAGATCTGCATCCTCCGCAACTTGCTGTGCGACGAGTTCAAAGATGCGTTTGCGACTAGCGGCCTCAACCTGACACATGACTCGCTTGTTATTAAGCAGGCTGTCGAGGGCATTCATGATTTAGCGGCCCCGATGCTTTTCCTTGTGCTTAATGATTTGGCGATCCAACTTGTCGGCGAGGGCATCAATAGCTGCGTACATGTCGTCGGATTCCGCAGAGGCAAATAAATCAGCACCGGAGACATGTAAGCTTGCCTCCGCCTTGTGAACCTGCTTTTCCACCACCAAAGTAACCTCGATCTTCGTAATGTGGTCAATGTGACGCTGCAATTTTTCAAATTTTTCATCGACGTGGGTTCGCATACCGTCGGTTACGTCGATGTGATGACCGCTAACTGTCAATTGCATTGTGTTCCTCCTGTTGGTTACCGCTTAAGGATACTAGATATGGCGCTTGCGCTCATTAGACGGGGGTATGTTGAGTTGCTCTCGATATTTCGCAACGGTTCGTCGAGCTACCACCGCCCCCTGGGTCTCTAGCAGACTGCACAGTTTGTTGTCGCTAAGTGGTTTGCGGCAATCCTCGTCCTGGACCAGCTTTTTGATGAGCGCTTTTATGGCAGTCGATGAACATTCGCCCCCCTCGGTAGCAGCCACATGGCTTGAGAAAAAGTATTTGAGCTCAAACACCCCTCGAGGCGTGTGCATGAACTTTCGGGTTGTTGCCCTGGAAATGGTGGATTCATGCATATCGATCTGTTCTGCAATATCAGCGAGGACCAAGGGACGCATACCCTCCTCACCTATCTCTAGAAATTGGCGCTGGTGCTCAACGATTTTGCTGGCAACCTTTAGCAGAGTCTCGTTGCGGTTCTGCAAACTCTTCATGAACCACCGGGCTTCTTGCAGATTTTCTTTCAAAAAATGCTGATCACTTTGCGACTGGCCTTTGCCGATGAGATTGGCGTACTCGCTATTGATACGCAGTTTTGGTGCGATATCGGCATTTAGCTCGACACGCCATTGATTATTGACACGACGCACAAAAACGTCGGGGACTATGTACTCTGTGGTATCGCTACCGATGGTAGCCCCGGGTGTCGGATCGAGGTTGCGGATCAGGGTAAGCGCGTGGCGAAGATTGGTCTCATCGGTGCGCAGGCGGCGAGCTAGCTGTCGCGGTTGAGCCGTTGCTATGTGCTCGAGGTAGCGACTAACTAACTGCCCCGCTAGCTCTCGATAGGGTGTTGTTACGGGCATTTGTCGCAGTTGAAGAAGTAAACACTCCTTCAGGTCGGTGGCAAATACGCCTGTGGGTTCAAAGTGCTGAAGCCGATGTAACACGGCCATGACCTCATCAAGCTCCACGTCCTCAATGGCTAATGATTCTAGGATCTCCATGGGAGTTTGCGTCAAGCGACCATTGCTATCGATACTATCGATGAACGCTAGGGCGATTTCCCTGTCCGTGTCGGAGAATCGAGTGAGGTTGAGTTGCCACAGTAACTGGCTTTGCAATGACTCGGGGTTGGCGTCTCGCTCGCCAAAGGGCAGATCATCTAAGCCGTCACCGCCCAGTGTTGGTGTCGGCGCAGAAGAGGGCATGAGGTCCTCCCAGCGAGTATCAACGGGGAGTTCGGTAGCGCCATCTTCGCTGTCACCGATACTACTGAAGTCGACGTTTTCGTGACTGCCGCTTTCGGTCTCAACGTGGTCAGTCTCGCGCTCCAGCAGGGGATTGGATTCGAGCGTTTCCTCGATAGCCTGCTGTAAATCGATGGTGCTCAATTGTAGAAGCTTAATTGCCTGCTGTAGCTGTGGGGTCAGCGTAAGGGCTTGCCCCATTTTCAACTGCAAACTTTGCTTCATTCCACCTGCCACATGTTCGAGAGCTGTCTACCTTTAGGGTTCAGTTTAGCTGTCTTACAGGGCTAACCGCAATCAGTTGGCTCGCCCCTTGCATGGAGATTACAGTTGAAAATTGTCGCCCAGATAAACCGAGCGGACTTTTGCGCTGGCGAGGACTTCCTTGGGCGTGCCGGAAGCAATGACATGGCCCTCTCCCACAATATAGGCTCGCTCGCAAATATCGAGTGTCTCGCGCACGTTGTGATCAGTGATTAGAACCCCAATGCCGCGGTCTCGTAGGTGTGTAATGATGCCCTTGATGTCGCTGATGGAAATGGGGTCGACCCCGGCAAATGGCTCATCGAGCAGTACAAAGCGAGGTTGTGCTGCCAGTGCTCTCGCTATTTCAACCCGCCGCCGCTCTCCTCCAGAGAGGGCTTGCCCCATCGTATCGACCAAATGGTCGACGTTGAATTCCTTGAGTAGTGCCGCGCACTCTTGCTGCCGCTGTGCCCGATTAAGGTCGGACCTGGTTTCAAGAATGGCTAACAAATTATCCCGCACCGATAGGCGGCGAAAGATCGATGCCTCTTGGGGAAGGTAGCCGATGCCCGCTCGTGCCCGCTCGTGTATTGCCAGGGCTGTTAAATCTTTGTCCCCAAGCAGGATGGCACCTGCGTCGGCATTAACGAGCCCCAGAATCATGTAGAAGCAGGTTGTTTTCCCGGCACCGTTTGGACCCAAGAGTCCAACAATTTCACCGGTGCTGACCTCAAGAGACACATCTCTGACCACTTGTCGGCCTTTGTAAGCCTTCGCTAGGTGGCGAGCACTTAGTTGAGAGTGATCGCCGCTCATTGGGGATCACTGCTGCGCTCTAGCGCGCTCGGGGGGATGATGACCTCAACCCGTTGCTTGTCCACGGTACCGGCCGCCGCGCTGGCTCTGACCTGCTGTGCGCTCACCTCGTAGTCGATGGTGGCACCTGTTACCACGGCGCCCTCTTGTTCGATACGTGCATTTTGGACGAGTCTGACCGTATCGATGTCTTGCCGATATTCGATGCGCTCCGCCGCTGCGGAAACGGGGCCGCGTTCCTCTGTGGGGGTCTGCTCTAGCCGGGCGGGCTTGCCTGTGGCCACAATGACACCGCCGCTGTTTTGTTGCTGTTGAACCACGATTTGATCGGCGTTAATGCGCAGAGAGCCCTGAGTGAGCTCAACATTGCCCTTGTAGTGGGTTTCCCCGGTGGCCTCGAATCGACTTGCACTGTCAGCGGTAATCCGAATGGGTTGCTCGCGATCCTCGGGTAGTGCCTTGGCCGGGGGCATCAAGATCATCATTAACAGTACTACAAGAGGGGCTGTGGCTTTATGGTCGAGCTTCATAAATGGTCTCCACATCACCCAATAGTTCAGCAGTGCCCGCGGGTAAGTCTATCCTTAGGCCCCGCGCCCTGGTGATGCTTGATTCATGAATGAGTGTTACGGCAGCGTCAGTAGTGGCAAGCTGGGCTTGCGTGTCGACGCTTAAGTAGTCGGTAGTCAGTTTGCTGTGTCCATCAGCCTGTTTCAGCTCGACATTATCTGCCAAATTCAGTTGATTACTGCTAGGTATTAGTTCACCTGAGCCCGCCGAAAGTTGCCAGCGTCGACCCTGTTTGTCGCCACCCTTCATGCGGATGGTGTCCAAATAAATGGTGGGATGATCGCTATAACGTCGAGCATGGAGAGTCTCCAGGCGCTGTGTTCGCACACCTTGGGCGTCGTAGCTCCAGTAGTCGCTGTCATCGAGATACGTTTGTAGGCGTTTATTGTTCTCAGTTGTTGCAAGCTCAAGCACCGGATCACCGGGATCGAGGGTAAGCCACATCAATGCGGCTGTGATCAGTAGCAGGGTTGAGGGGAGGGTTTTTTTCAAAGCCGGTAATCGCTGACCAATGTATCCCACTGGCCCCGTGCGGACAGCAGCATTTCAATCAGCTCGCGCACGGCGCCGTGACCACCGTTGACTGTCGCCACCCAGTCGGCAGCTGCTACCACCTCGCTGGCAGCATCGGCTGGACAAGCACCCAATGCCGCCGCCTCGATGGCACTGAGATCTGGCAAGTCATCACCCATATAGGCCACCTGCTTAAGGCTGATGCCAAGGGCCTCAACCAGTTCATTCAGTGCCGTTAGTTTGTCGCTTCGCCCTTGCATGACCTTGTCGATACCCAGTTCTTTAGCACGTCGCTCTATCACCTGGGAAGCTCGCCCAGTAATGATGGCAAACTGCAGGCCGGCACGCTGCGCCATTTTTATGGCAAACCCATCCTTAATGTTGAAGGCTTTCAGCTCATCACCGCTATTGCTGTAGATGACACTGCCATCGGTGAGGACCCCATCGACATCGAGTACCACCCAGGTCAATGCAGCCGCTTTATCGGAATGTAGAAACATTAGGCGAGCCCTGCTTTTAAGAGTGAGAGCAACTGTACGACACCTTTAATGCGGTTGTTAGCGTCGGTAACGACCACGCTACTGATACGAAATTGCTCCATGGTGCCCAAAGCCTTGGCGGCAAGTGTGCCCTCGGGCAGTGTTCTGCCACCGGGTGACATAAGCTGTCCGATGCGAACTTCATTGATATCGGGTCGGCTATCGAGTGCGCGACGCAGATCACCGTCGGTGAAGATACCCAGTAATTCCTCTCCGCGGGTGATGGTGGTCATGCCGAGGCCCTTTGCGGTTATTTCCATGAGGGCCTCACCCAATGTGGCCTCGGGTGTTACCCGGGGGATGTCGTCACCCTTCACCATGACGTCGTCTACTTTCAATAGTAAGCGCTTGCCAAGTGCGCCACCCGGATGAGAGAACGCAAAATCTTCTGCCGTAAAACCTCTGCACTCGAGCAGCGCTATGGCCAAGGCGTCGCCCATGACGAGTGCGGCGGTGGTGCTTGAGGTCGGCGCCAAATCAAGGGGGCAGGCTTCCGTTTTCACCCCTGCAAACAGGTGAACCGAGGCGCTTGTCGCTAAGCTTGAGTCAGCGTTGCCGGTGATGCTGATCAGCGGCACGCCCAAGCGTTGCAGTAATGGCAGCAGGGTCATGACCTCGGGTGTTGTGCCTGAATTGGATAGGGCGATCACCGCATCCTTTGCCGTGATCATCCCCATATCCCCATGGGAGGCCTCGGCTGGGTGGACATAAAAAGCCGGCGTACCTGTGCTTGCCAATGTGGCCGCAAGCTTGTTGGCGATGTGGCCCGACTTACCCATGCCCGTCACGATTACCCGGCCTTCAATGCTCAATAGCAGTTGGCATGCTCGGACAAAGCTGTGGTCTAGATGTTGGCGTAACTCGCCAATGGCATCACTTTCCATTTGGAAGGTTCGGTGCGCGGAGGCGAGGATGTCATCGGCAGTCATCATAGAGTTTTAAGCAGCAGCCTAGATGAATAGCCAAGCATAGTACGCGATGTAAATGGCGAAGAAAGTGCCCCCCGCGAGTCTACCAACTCGTGCTCGCTGCTGCTCGGGTCGCCAGTTCAAGGCCACGAACACCAACAAAACTGCGGTGGTGACAAAGACGGTACCCGCATCTCTGATGATATCGTTGCGTTCCACAACCAAGTCATCGAAAAATCCCGGCAGTGCCAGTACCACCAGCAGGTTGAACATATTTGAGCCGACAACGGCGCCAATGGCTATATCCGCATGCCCTCGGACGGCACTTACCAGAGAGGCCGCCAACTCAGGCAGGCTGGTACCGAGGGCAACAATCGTTAAGCCAATAATGAGCTCAGATACACCCAAGGCGGTAGCGACGTTCACAGCCCCATAGACAAGTGCCCGTGAACTAATGATGAGGGCGATGAGTCCAACCCCAAAGATTAGCCAGGCCTTGGCTGGCGCCATGTTGGGGATCTCGGGTACTTCGTCATTGATATCTGGGTGATGGGCATGATTCAGCAATCGCCAAAAAAAGAGCACGAGGCCCCCAAGTAGCAAGCTGGAGTCAAAGAAAGACAGGCGACCGTCAATGAGTAGCAAACCACAGCATAAGCTGGTTAGTAGCAATAAAGGCAAGTCGACCAAGGCCGATGACTTGCCAACTGTGATTGGCGCGATGATCAGAGTAACACCCAATACCAAGCCAATATTGGCAATATTCGAGCCGAAGGCGTTACCAATTGCCAACGCCCCGGCATCACTGATCGCGGACATGAGCGACACTAGAATTTCGGGTGCCGATGTGCCCACCGATACAATCGTCATACCGATTAAGAGGGGCGCCATGCCCAGGTGTCGAGCAATTGCTGCGGCGCCATCGACAAACAAATCGGCACTCCAGACAAGTGCGCCAAAGCCGATGAGGATGATGGCGATGTCGATGAACATAGCGTGTCTCGCTGTTGGTTGCGCAACGGTTGCCAAAGGTGACCCCCTTAGGGATCGATCCCGCATTAATTGCGCAGAGCGGTCCGCGAACAGTTCGGGTATCATGCGCGCCCCGATGGACTGTTGCTGCCACAATGTGTCGGCGGGCGCCGGAGTTTACCTCACACCACGCTAATGCGGAGAACACTATGACAGTCAGTTTCAGTCACAAGTTCACATTCCTAGCCTTTGTTACGGCAATCCTCATTGCCGGCATTGGGACCCATGCGCGGGCCCAGGATGCAGCTGTATCACCGGGCCCCGGCGAGGTTGTTGCTGATGCAACCAGTACCATTATGGCGGTGGTTGCCGAGGCCCCCGATTATTTCGACGAAGACCCACAGCGCTACTTCGATGCCATTGGTGCTGAACTTGATAAGGTTGTTGACTTTCGCAGTTTTGCTCGTGGTGTCATGGGTAAGTACGCATCGAGCGATAGGGTGCGGAGTTTAAACAAGGAGCAAACGGATCAACTGCGTAACCAGCTTGAGCAGTTCACCGACGTACTGCGTGCCAGCCTCATAAGCACCTATGCACGGGGACTGTTGGCCTTCGGTGGTGTGAAGTTAGATCTGGGTGACGTCGAAATGGCTCCCAACAGCAATCGGGTGGCCTCGGTGAGCCAGTTCGTTAAAAGTGAAGACGGCAAGGTTTACACCCTCAAATACCAAATGGGGCAGTACAAAGACGGACGCTGGCGTCTACGCAACATGATTATCGAAAATATCAATCTAGGTGAAATTTATCGCAGTCAATTTGAGGCTGCGGCGGATGAAGCCGGCGGTGATCTTGATCGTGTGATTGCCCAGTGGACAGATACCGACGTTGAAACACCGACCGAGGAGCAATAAGCGAATGGAAGCAACTACAGTTCAGGATCTTGTCAGTCAGGCATTTCCCGATGGCGACGTCCAAGTAGAGATAGTGGGCGGTCACTACACGGTAACCGTCGTATCTGCCTCATTTGAGGGGGTACGTGCGGTTGCTCGTCAACAGAAGGTCTACGCACCTCTTGCCGATGCCATTGCGTCGGGTGCCTTGCACGCGGTAAATATTCGCGCCCTGACACCCGCCGAAGCCAGCGCGGGTTGAACCTTGGGTAGTCTTCTTATTCGAGGGGGGCGCCCCCTACATGGCCGGCTCAAAGTGTCGGGTGCAAAAAATGCGGCGCTGCCCATTCTCGCGGGCACACTGTTAACGCCGGAGACCACACGCATCCACAATTTGCCGCACTTGCATGACATCACCACGATGATGGAATTGCTGGGCTGTCTAGGGGTTGGTTTAACGGTCGACGAGCGACTTGGCATTGAGGTCGATGGTAGCTCGGTGACCAACGTGCGAGCGCCCTACGAGCTAGTGAAAACCATGCGGGCCTCAATACTTGTATTGGGGCCATTGCTAGCGCGCTTTGGTGAAGCCGAGGTCTCGTTTCCCGGTGGCTGTGCCATAGGTTCTCGCCCTGTCGATCTCCACCTCAAAGGCCTTGAGGCCATGGGGGCGGACATAACGATTGAGGAGGGCTATATCAAGGCCAAAGCACCGGGTGGTCTTCGGGGCGCCGATATCACGCTCGAAACGGTCACCGTGGGCGGTACAGAAAATCTATTGATGGCGGCTACCCTGGCCCGCGGGACGACAGTGTTACGCAATGCGGCACGTGAGCCGGAAGTCGTTGATCTGGCGCAGTTTCTGATTGCAATGGGTGCCAAGATTTCAGGGCAGGGCAGCTCCACTATCGAGATCGAGGGTGTTCCCGCCCTTCAGGGTTGTGATTACACCGTTATGCCTGACCGCATCGAAGCCGGTACGTACTTGGTTGCGGTGGCCGCGACGGGTGGCAAAGTGCGTTTAGAGGGGGTTATACCGACTCATTTAGCCATCGTGCTTGATAAACTTCGGGAGGCGGGTGCCGATATATCGATCGAATCAGATGCCATCGAGCTTGATATGACGGGTCGCCGACCATCGGCGGTTGCGATCACCACGGCACCCTATCCCGGCTTCCCCACTGACATGCAGGCGCAGTTTACAGCGCTGAATACGATTGCAGAGGGTGTTGGACGCGTGACGGAAACGGTGTTTGAAAACCGACTCATTCAAACCCATGAAATGAATCGAATGGGGGCCGATATTCAGATTGAAGGTAATACCGCTATTGTTACAGGAAGGCCAACTTTAAGGGGTGCGCCAGTGATGGCGTCGGACTTGCGTGCGTCAGCAAGTCTTGTCATTGCCGGTCTCGTAGCCTCAGGGGAGACGGTCGTCGATCGCATTTACCATATCGATCGCGGCTATGAATGTATCGAAGAAAAGCTGCAATCCTTGGGTGCCGACATCCGTCGACAAACGAGCTAGTGCGCATTACGGAGTTGTGATGAAACGGCCGCTAACGATAGCGCTGACCAAAGGGCGGATCCTCAAGGAAACACTACCGTTGCTCAATGAGGCGGGTATCGCGCCTCTGGAGGATATTGCTGCCAGCCGTAAGCTGCTGTTTGACACTACCCTCGATGGGGTTCAGTTGGTGATCCTGCGGGGCTCTGATGTGCCGACCTATGTCCGCCACGGTGCCGCTGATATGGGTATTGTTGGCAAAGATATGCTGCTCGAATTTGGCGCTGAAGGGCTGTACGAGCCTCTCGACCTAAAAATCGCTCAGTGTAAGCTGATGACCGCGGGATTCCTCGACAGTCATAGTGATCGACCCCGATTAAGGGTTGCCAGCAAGTTCGTGAATATTGCTCGTCGCCACTACGCCGCGAAGGGCGTTCAGGCTGACATGATTAAGCTGTATGGCGCCATGGAGCTAGCGCCGCTGATGGATCTCGCCGATGAAATCGTCGATATTGTTGATACGGGTAATACCTTGCGCGCTAATGGTATGGCGCCCCTGGAGCATATCGCTGATATCAGCTCACGTTTGGTGGTCAACAAGGCATCCATGCGTACGCGTCATGACCTAATCAGTGCGCTTGTACAGAAGCTGAGTGTGGCGGTGGATCGACGTGGTGAGGAGAGAGGATAGTGACGCAGATTCGGCGACTGTATACCGGCGACCCTAGCTTTGACAAGGAACTTGCGACGTTGCTTGCACGTCATGAAGAGCGGGATCCAAGCTTAGCCGCTACCGTCACGGAGATTTTGGCTGCCGTTAGAGAGCATGGTGATGCCGCGCTCTTAGCTTACACCCAGCGCTTTGATGGGCACCCCGCGACGCGGCCGGAGGACTTAGTTATTCCCCGCAAGCGCTTATTTGCCGCACTCGAGGCGCTTGATGCTGTTACCCGGCAAGCGCTGGAGACGGCTGCCGAGCGCATAAAAAGCTATCACCAGCATCAAGTGGCAGAAACCTGGGACTATGACGATCCCTTAGGCAATCGTTTGGGGCAGCGCATTACGCCTATGGCGCGGGTCGGTTTGTATGTGCCCGGCGGGAAAGCCAGTTACCCGTCTTCTGTGTTAATGAACGCGATCCCCGCAAAGGTGGCCGGTGTGCCAGAAGTGGTGATGGTTGTGCCAGCGCCTGCGGGTGAGATAAACGAACTGGTTCTAGCTGCTGCCGCTCTGGCGGGAGTCGATCAGGTGATGACAGTGGGTGGTGCTCAAGCGGTTGCGGCTTTAGCGTATGGTACTGATACCCTACCGCGGGTCGATAAAATTGTGGGGCCGGGCAATCGCTATGTCGCCGAAGCGAAGCGCCAAGTGTTTGGCGCTGTCGGTATTGACATGGTTGCTGGGCCATCGGAAATTCTGATCATCGCCGACGGTAGTGCGGATCCCCGCTGGATGGCCATGGATCTGTTTTCCCAGGCAGAACACGATGAGCAAGCTCAGGCGATACTCATCAGCCCCGATAAAGAGTATCTCGATGCGGTGGCTCAGGCGATCGCGGAATTACTACCGACCATGGAGCGTGCCGATATCATTGCAGCATCACTCCATAATCGAGGTGCTTTGATTCACGTTAGGGATCTGTCTGAAGCGGTGGCACTGAGTAATCGACTGGGGCCCGAGCACTTGGAATTAGCAGCGGTTGATGCGGAATCACTGCTCGACTCGATAGAAGTGGCGGGGGCGATTTTTGTCGGCACCCTCGCCTGTGAGTCCTTGGGTGATTACTGTGCGGGGCCCAACCATGTGCTACCGACATCCGGGACAGCGCGATTTTCGTCGCCCCTTGGTGTTTACGACTTTCAGAAGCGTAGCTCGGTCATTCGCTGTTCCAAAGAGGGCGCTAAAGTACTCGGCGGCGTTGCGTCGGTACTGGCCCGAGGCGAATCCTTAACTGCTCATGCGCGCAGTGCTGAAATGCGCAGTGAGTAGTGTCAGCTAGAGCTTCGGCTGCCCACGATAGCCTGCATCTCCAAGATCTGACCTGATCGCTCTACGCTGAGATTAACCACTTCTCCAGGCCGTAGCTGAGCAATTTGATGCATGGCGGTGCGGCCATCGAGGGCCTCAATCCCATTAATGGCGGCAATAACATCACCCACTCTCAGTCCCGCTCGGGCGGCGGGACCCTGTTCTGCAAGGCCCGACACCAGCAATGCCTGACGAGCACTGCCGTCGTCGTTACGCCTAAGGTGAAGCTCAACGCTGACACCGAGCCAACCTCGGACAACCGTGCCAAAATTAACGATATCGTCCATGACGAACATCGCCACATCGACCGGTGTCGCTAAATTGATGCCAGTGGCTGCGTCATCGGCGCCATTGCCCGCATAGATCAAGGTATTGATGCCAACTAAACGGCCTTCGGTATCGACTAAGGCGCCACCGGAATTGCCCGGGTGAATACTGGCATCGGTCTGGATGTACTCCCCGTACGTTGGAAGTAATAACCCGAATCGGCCCAGGCCAGAAATAATGCCCTGGGTTACCGAGTGGTTAAAGCCAAATGGATTGCCAATGGCCATGACAACATCGCCGACATGGATGTCATCCGGGTCTGCGGCTTCAGCGGGTGTGAGATCGGGTAAATCGATGCGCAGTACGGCAAGATCGGTTTCGGGGTCTGAACCCACCACAACGGCGGCAGCGGTGCGTCCATCATACAGGGCGACTTGAATGGCATCGGCATCGGCGATGACGTGTTCGTTGGTGATAACGTGGCCGTCTGCGGTCATGATGACCCCCGAGCCCAATGAGCGTTCAACCCGCTGACGGGGAACTTGTCCGCCGAAGTAGCGCCGCAGTAATGGATCATTGGGCATGGGAATGCGCCGCTGGGTAACCAGTTTCGCAGTGTAGATATTAACCACCGATGGCGTAGCTTTGGCGACGACGTCACGATAACTGACCACTGGCTGCGCCCCCGAGGGCAGCAATGAGTGATCGAGCACGGCGCGATCGAGTACCAACAGGGCAACCAATATGCCGGCGACGGTGGGCCAAAACAGGCTAATAAGATAGTCTTTCACGGGCGCTCCTCTTAGGCCCTATTGTAGAGCAGACGACATTTTTATTCTCGCTTACGTCAATCCTCCGGGAGGTCAAAGGAAATGCCCACGCCACGTGTTGAGTTGATGAATGCTCTCAACGAGCTGTTACGACCTGCCTCTTTTCGCGATTATTGCCCTAATGGTCTGCAAGTAGAAGGAACCGATAGCATCCACCGACTTGTGTCGGGTGTCACCGCAAGTCAGGCGTTAATTGACGCAGCGGTAGCCTGGCAGGCAGATGCTATCTTGGTCCACCATGGTTTTTTTTGGAAATCCGAGGATCCTTGCATTCGCGGTATGAAAGGGAGCCGAATTCGGACACTCATCAAAGCCGACGTCAACTTGATTGCCTACCACCTGCCATTAGATTGCCACGAAACCTTAGGTAACAACGCGGGCTTGGGGCGAGTGCTGGGGCTCGAGCGCTTTGGCCCCGCAGACCCTGCCGAACCCACGTTGCCGCTGTTTTCGGGTGAATTTGCAGTGCCCGTCAGCCAGGCTGTTCTGGCAGGTCGGTTGTCCGCTGAGCTGGGGCGACGGGTGCTCACAGAGGGCGAGCACGCCAGCGTGCGTAAAGTTGTGTGGTGCACAGGTGGCGGTCAGGGTTACATTGACCAGGCTGTTGATTTGGGCGCTGATCTATTTGTAACCGGTGAGGTATCAGAGCAAACGATTCATGTGGCGCGAGAGCGTAATATTGGCTTCATCGCAGCAGGCCATCACGCCACCGAGCGCTTTGGCGCACGCAGTGTTGGCGAGTGGCTAGCTTCGCGCTTTGATGTGGCGCATCGATTTATTGATATCGACAATCCCGCCTGAACGGGGCTACCAACAAGGGCGGGTGCAGCCACTACACCGCTGGATTCATGACATGAGTTAGGGCAGATCCCGCTTGTGCGCGCTTTAGCAGTGTGCGCTCTCCGAGCCTGAGCGTTTATCGATGCCAAAGTCTTCCGATAGTTGTCCCCGATTATCACCGTCTTTGCGTGGCGCGTAATCTAGCGGTTGCATGGTACTGAGGAGATGCTCGGGCAGGGTCTCCTCATCGGCGTTAGAAGCCGATGGAATCTGCATGGCTACGGTTCCATCACACAGGGTGTCAGCGCCCTTGGCCATATGTTGGTAAATAGCACGATAGTCACTGCTAAGCTGATTCAGCAGACCTGCGGTCCTTTGGAAATGTTCTGTCACTTCAGCTTCGTAGTCGGCACGGCTAGTCAATGCCTGCTCTAGTCGCTGTTCGAGCTCTCGGGTCCGATCCTGGTTTTCCTTTTTTCGGGTGCCCATGGCCCATCCGAGCCCAAGCCCCACCAGTAGAGCGGCGATGACGGTAAGTGTGGGCACTAGGGGAAGCGGCATAGGGCGGAACTCCATCGGCTGGCTAATAGTGGCCATAGTGTAACCGTTTGCTGAGCCCAGCGTACAAGCTTCGTCGCGACTGAACGGCATTGTTTGCAGTGCCCTGCGGCTGTCGCTAGAGTGCTGTCCCCTTTTGATGCTTACCGAGCAGATTTAATTCATGTCACTCACTCCTTGGCAGCGATACCAAAACGACCTTCAGCGACCGGATTTTCATGCCGATAGTGCGCAGGCAGATGCGGTGGCGCTGTTGCAAGATCTCTACGAGCGTCTGATGGCGCGAGAGCAAATGGAGGCATCCATCGCAATACGACTGCGCCGTTGGTGGCGTCGTAAACAAGAACCCGAGATGGGATTGTATTTCTGGGGCGGGGTCGGTCGAGGTAAAACCTATCTAGTTGATACCTTTTTCGACGCCCTGCCCATCGCGCGCAAGCAACGGGTACATTTCCATCGGTTTATGCAGCGGGTGCACGATGATCTGACCGCGTTGTCCGGTGAGAAAAACCCGCTACAGCTTATTGCCGACGGTATTGCCAAAGAGGCCCGTGTGCTCTGTTTTGATGAATTCTTTGTCAGTGATATCGCCGATGCAATGTTACTAGGTAGCTTAATGGAAGCATTATTTAAGCGTGGGGTGACTCTCGTTGCCACTAGCAACATCGAACCGGATCAGCTTTACAAAGACGGACTCCAACGCGCTCGCTTCCTACCCGCGATAGCGTTGATTCAACGATACACTCAAGTTGTAAATGTCGATTCGGGTGTCGACTATCGCCTGCGCACACTTGAGCGTGCGGAACTCTATCACTGGCCGCTCGATGACAGTGCAGAGCAGGCATTGATGGGGGGCTTTGAAGCGTTGGCGAATGGTCGACCAGCGACAGCGAACACGCTTTCTATCAATCACCGAGATGTTCATGTTCGTCGAAGTACAGAGGGCATCGCATGGATAACATTCGATGAGCTGTGTAATAAGCCCCGCAGTCCCAGCGACTTCATTGAACTGGGGCGTATTTTTCACACGGTGTTGTTAGAGGGGGTGCCCGTGCTCGGTGCAGACCGAGAGGATGCTGCCCGGCGTTTTATTAACCTCATCGACGAGTTCTATGATCGGTCAGTCAAGTTAATCATCACCGCTGAAGCATTGCCCGAAAACTTGTATACGGGTAATCGCCTGCGGTTTGAATTTCAGAGGACCCTGTCGCGACTGCAAGAGATGCAGTCAACGGCGTATCTTGGGCGCGAACACAAACCCTGAGCTGGCGTAGAAAAACGTGTTGAAAGCGCCGCTACGTTCCTGTAATCTCCGCGCTCCTTTTCATCCGGCCCCATAGGCTACGAATTTATGAAGACCTACAGCGCAAAGGCAGCTGACGTACACCACGATTGGTACGTCGTAGATGCCGAAAACAAGACTCTGGGTCGTCTTGCGGCGGAAATCGCACACCGACTCCGTGGTAAGCACAAACCCGAATACACCCCCCATATGGATATGGGCGATTATATTGTTGTTGTGAATTGCGAGAAGTTGCGCGTCACTGGCAATAAGAAAACCGACAAGATGTATCACCACCACACGGGTTATCCCGGTGGTATCAAGTCGTATAGCTTCGAGAAGCTCATCGACCGCGCCCCCGAGCGAGTGTTGCAGCGCGCCGTAAAAGGCATGCTGCCGCGTAACCCCCTCGGGCGCGCTATGTTTAAGAAAATGAAGGTCTATGCCGGTCCTGAGCATCCCCATGCCGCTCAGCAACCCCAGACCCTGAATATCTGAGGAGTCAGGCATGTCTACAGCACAGTATTACGGCACTGGTCGACGCAAGACGTCCACGGCGCGAGTTTTTCTAAAGTCGGGTTCCGGCAACATTACCGTCAACGGCAGAGCACTCGACGAGTATTTTGGCCGAGAAGTAGCGCGCATGATCGTTCGCCAGCCTTTAGAGCTTACTGAGAATAGCGAGCGCTTTGACGCCTATGTCACGGTTGAGGGTGGCGGAAGTTTCGGTCAGGCAGGTGCTATTCGTCACGGGCTGACCCGCGCTCTTATGGATTACGACGAGTCATTGCGCAGCACATTGCGCGCAGCTGGCTACGTGACCCGCGACGCCCGCGAAGTTGAGCGTAAGAAAGTTGGTCTGCGCAAGGCGCGTCGTCGTCCTCAGTTCTCGAAGCGCTAACGGGCGTTTCGCACAGAGAAAGCCGGCATGTCCGGCTTTTTTTTTGACGGTGCACAGACGTATAACCCGAGGTCAACGGTTCTGCGGGTTGCCGGTTTATCAGTAGACCTTTAAAATTCAGGCGCCCAAAACCTCAGCGCCTCGCGGCCCTGGATGCCGCTAACCTCTGTCGAGCCTCAGGGCAGACTCGGTTCCCACTCATCCGGAGATGACTTTGATGAGCGAAAGCAACAATTCACCCGATGTGCAGCCAGATGAGCGCGCGTCAAATCAAAATCGACGCCGCTTTTTGACGGCAGCTACGTCGGCGGTCGCGGCTGCTGGTGTTGTAGGTGTCGCTACCCCCTTCCTCGGTTCATGGAATCCATCGGAAAAGGCGAAGGCTGCTGGTGCTCCGGTTAAGGCTGACGTCAGCAAGCTCGAGCCCGGCCAAATGGTGGTCGTTGAGTGGCGTGGAAAGCCTGTATATCTACTGCACCGCACCGCGGAAATGGTGGCTGATCTGCCCAAGCTCGACCCCGAGCTCAAAGATCCGAATTCCGCCATTTCCAAGCAGCCGGCTTACATTACTGGCGACGACCGCTCGATTCGTCCAGATCTGTTGGTGGTCGTTGGGCTGTGTACGCATTTGGGTTGCGCACCCAAGTACCGACCGGAAGTCGGTGCTGCAGATTTGGGCGGTGACAGCTGGTTGGGTGGTTTCTTCTGTCCTTGCCATGGCTCTAAATTTGATCTTGCTGGCCGCGTGTTCTCGGGCGTGCCGGCCTCTACAAACCTAGTAGTCCCACCTTACAGTTTCGAAGGCGATAACGTCGTCGTTATCGGCGTTGATGCGGAGGCAGCGTAATGGAAAAAGCTTTGACTGGACTGGTTGCCTGGGTTGATGAGCGTCTTCCCGTAACCCGAACGTGGAATACGCACATGGGCGAGTACTACGCGCCCAAAAATTTCAATGTGTGGTATTTCTTTGGCGTGTTTTCGTTGCTGGTGTTGGTCAATCAACTGTTAACCGGTATTTGGCTAACCATGAATTACACCCCATCGGCGGAAGAGGCCTTCGCTTCTGTTGAGTACATCATGCGAGATGTCGATTACGGATGGTTACTGCGCTATATGCATTCGACAGGCGCTTCGTTTTTCTTCGTAGTCGTGTACCTGCACATGATGCGTGCACTATTGTACGGCTCTTATAAGAAGCCCAGAGAACTTATCTGGATCTTTGGGATGCTCATTTTCGTGGTGCTGATGGCAGAGGCGTTTGTTGGTTATGTGCTGCCATGGGGACAAATGTCCTACTGGGGCGCTCAGGTTATTATCTCTCTGTTCGGTGCTATACCCGTTGTCGGTGAGGACATCGTCACCTGGATCCGAGGCGACTACCTCATTTCGGGCATCACCCTTAATCGCTTCTTTGCACTACACGTTGTGGCATTGCCCATTGTGCTCTTGGCTCTGGTGGTGCTGCACATCCTGGCGTTGCACGAGGTCGGCTCGAACAATCCCGATGGTGTCGAGATCAAGAAGAAGAAGGACGAAAACGGTATCCCCCTGGACGGCATCAAGTTCCACCCCTATTACTCGGTGCATGATGTTCAGGGCATTGCTGTATTTCTGTTTTTCTTCTGTGGCGTTATTTTCTTTATGCCAGAGATGTCGGGATATTTCTTAGAGTACGCAAACTTTGAGCAGGCCAATGCTCTGAAGACCCCTGACCACATCGCGCCGGTTTGGTACTTCACACCTTTTTATTCTGTGTTGCGTGCGGTACCTGATAAGTTTTGGGGCTTTGTGTTCTTCGCCGCTTCTGTCGCTATCCCCTTTGCCTTGCCTTGGCTCGATCGATGTGAGGTCAAATCCTGGCGTTACCGAGGCAACATCAACCGTGTCATGCTGCTGTTGTTTGTCGCCAGCTTCATCATCTTGGGTGTGCTGGGTGTTAAGTCACCCACACCAGAGCGCACCGTATTGGCCCAGATTTGCTCTATTTTCTACTTCTTATTCTTCCTCGCTATGCCTATTTGGTCGACGATGGATAAGAATAAACCCGTACCAGAGCGGGTGACCATGGATGGGGGTATGGGCTTCTTCAAGAGCCTTGCGACATTGGGTGTTGTGGCGCTCCTGACCTTTATACCGCTCAAGGTGGTGGGTGCAGAGTCGGCTTACGATTGCGGAACGATGCCTTGCGACCACATCACAGTGGACCCTACCAATACGGCGTCACTCCAACGCGGCGCGGCGCTATACAATAGTTACTGCATGGGCTGTCATAGCCTTCAGTACTCACGACACAACCGAGTGGCGCGTGATTTGGGCATTCCTGAGGACCTCTATCAGGCCAACTTAATGTTTGATCCCGGCATTAAGATCGGCTCTCTGATGGACAACGCTATGGATAAGGCTAACGCCAAGACCTGGTTTGGAGCCACGCCCCCAGATTTGACACTCGTGGCTCGAGCGCGCAATCCCGATTGGCTGTACACCTATTTGCGTAATTTCTATCAAGACAGCACTCGGCCATACGGCGTTAACAACAAGGTATTTCCCCAGGTGGGTATGCCCCATGTCCTGATGGAGCTCCAAGGCATGCCTGAATGTGCTGCGGGTCCCGGATACGGACACGATGAACACGTTGATCCCTTGTCGGGGCAGTCGGTGATGGAGCAACCCTGTGGCCGATTAGAGGTCAAGACCTCCGGTTCTATGACCCCGGAACAATTCGACGACGCAATTTACGATCTTGTTAACTTTTTGGCCTATACCGCTGAACCTATGAAGGTTGAGCGCCAGCGTATGGGTGTTTATGTCATGCTCTTCTTGGCGGTGTTCTTTGTGTTTGCGTGGTTATTGAGCCGTGAATACTGGAAAGACGTTCACTGAAGAGTCCTGCCGGAAGTGCCTTCTTTAGGCGCTTCCTATTGCCCTTATGGGCCCCCCGGAGAACATAAATGAAAATCTCGGACGACAACTCAGCTGTTGTGTCAAAACGCTCTTCCATGACGCTGTTTTCTGACAGCACGTGCCATTACTGCCATCGTGTTCGTATCGTGCTGGCGGAAAAAGGGGTGACGGTAGATTTAATAGAGTCCGACAGCGGCAATACGCCAGCGGATCTCGCCGATTACAATCCCTACAACTCCATGCCGACATTGGTAGATAGAGATTTATCGCTCTACGAATCTAAAGTCATGATGGAGTATCTTGATGAGCGTTTTCCCCACCCGCCGCTGCTACCCGTATATCCTGTTGCGCGTGCGGAGAGCCGTCAGCTGATGTTTAGAATTGAGCGAGATTGGTGTTCTCTTGTCGACGCCATTCAAAACTCGCGCTCGGAAAATGTGGTGAAAAAGTCTGCCGCTGAATTACGTGACGGTTTGCTGGCTATTGCCCCTATTTTCAATGAGAAGCCTTTTTTCATGAGCGATGAGTTTACGCTGGTTGATTGCTGTGTGGCGCCGATTTTGTGGCGTCTCCCTGTGCTGGGCATTGATATTCGCCCTAGCAAGCAGTCTAAGCCGCTTCTGAATTATATGGATTCCCTGTTCAGTCGCGATGCCTTCCAGGAAAGCCTCTCCATGCCGGAGCGGGAGATGCGGATCTAGGATGCGATGACCCCCAGTCGTCCCTATATCATCCGGGCTATCTACGAGTGGATTGTTGACAACGATTGCACGCCGCACTTGCTGGTGAACGCTAATCGCGAGGGGGTGATCGTACCACAACAGTACGTGAGCGACGGACAAATTGTACTCAATGTGTCGCCAACCGCCGTGGTCAGCTTGCAGATGGGCAATGACACCATTACGTTCAACGGTCGGTTTGGGGGGCAGCCTGTCGATGTTTACGTGCCCGTCGCGGCTATTCTCGGTATCTATGCTCGAGAAAACGGGCAAGGCATGGTGTTCGAGTCCGATCCCGAGCCTGAGCCACCCCCGGAGCAGCCGACACCGCCAGAGCGCACTCGGCCCGCGCTAAAAGTGGTTAAATAATTTCGAATAGCCGGACGACCCGCTGTACGCCGATGATATCCGCCGCAGTGTCACTGACGCGGTCGGCTTCCTCAGGGGTTAATAATCCCATTAGATAGACAACGCCGTTTTCGGTCACGACCTTCACACGCATACCGGGGGTGTTCGATGTCGTAAGCAGTGCCGTCTTGACCTTGGTGGTGAGCCAAACATCGTTGGCGTCGGCGTTGCTGTCTGAGTTTGGTCCGACGTTTAGCTCGTTATAGATCCGTCTAACGCCATTGATGTCTCGAACCACGTCGGCAGCTTGATCTTTTAGGGTTTGATCGGGCACCTCGCCGGTTAACAGTACATAGCCGTTGTAGGACACGATGAGTAGTTTGGATTTGCGGAAGCGATCGTCGGCCGCTTTGATATTGACTACCGCTTTCGTTTCAATGCTCTCATCTAGCACCTGTTGTGCAAGAGTACGCTCGCCGGGATCTTCGTTAATGGGATCCGAGCCCACGGCAACCAACAGCGAACCGCAGCCGGCTAGCCCCAGTGTCATTAGGAGTGCGCCCATTGCCAAGCGCAGTTTATGTATGACATTCACAGCATGTCCTCCATAGGGCCAAAAGTCATAATGTCGATGAGTTCAGCAAGGCAGATGACGCTTGCATGGCATAGGGCTAAATTGCACGCTGGTGAGGTGCCGAGAAACGTTAAGCTCACGCCAGGACCCTGCGTCCCTACCCAAATAGGCTGCATGCGACGTTTGTTAATAGTGGCTGCCAATGCCGATACATGGTGATGTTCAAGGCTCCCCGCGAAGATCAATGCAACATCGCCTGGCTGCCCTTGAGCCTGTATTTGACCCGACATCCAGAGCTGCGCGCTCTCAGGTAATACGCCAAATCTGCTGGCTAATTCGACCGCAGGCAGGGCTGGTCGTTCCCTGCCGAGGCCTCTGGTCATCAGTTCAGAAAAAAGAACAGCGGTACTGGCATCAAGACCAATACCACAGCAGAACACTTTTTTATCGGCTAGCAGTGCTTGGTGAATAAGCTCAGCGCCACTGCCCAAAATATCCGCTATGGCATCAACGGATAAACTTAGGTGCTCGATATGGTGTTGAAAGTGTGTTGCAACGTTGTCGTAGTAATCCATCCTAGCGCATCACCTGATTGTTTGACGGCAGCTGAAAGCTGCTCGGATCCAACGGGGTTGCGTGTCACTTTTTATGCGGCCGTCAAAGGTGATGACATCGAAGCGGCAGGCATGTTGTTGGAAAGCAGGGTGGCTTTGTAGGAAAAGCGCCGCTGTATTGCTTATACGGCGCTGTTTTGATTTATCGATTGAGTGAATCGCGCGAGCATAGCGGTTGTGGGTTCTTTGTCGCACTTCAATGAATACCAACGTTTTACCGTCGCACATAATGAGATCAATCTCCCCGCAGCGGGCCTGAAAGTTTTGAGCGACGAGTCTGAGACCCTGAAGCTGCAGATAGCTCAGGGCCTGCTGCTCCGCAAGATGCCCTTGTTGTCGTGACATGGCTACCCATCCGAAAGCGCTTACCTAGAGGGTAGATTGACGCGCCGCACATTGTCGTCAGCAAAAACAACCAGATCAAGCTCACGTAGGATATCTCCATTACCTGCTCGCTGAAGTAGTCCTGTGTCGCCGGCAAATAGCGGTGCACGTGTTTCGAGGGCCTGCTGGTGATGTTCTAGCATTCGGACGGCATCGGCACCGAGGGCATTGAGGCGTCTAAATCGGAGATCATCCACCGCGCGCAACATAGCTGGAATTTCTAGGAACTGAACACTGTTTAGGTCACGGTTTTGCACCGGGTTATCACCCGCATAGATAGTCGAGGGGGCGTAGACCGGTACCTCACCGCTGTAGTGGAAAACCAACAGCGGGCGGATGGCTCGAGCCTCGGCAGGACTTGGCGTCAACAAGAAAATGACATCGTAATCTTCGCGCCTTCGCGGCCGCGCTTCGATGGGGCTGGTAAAGGCATCTTCGAAAGCCTTTACCCGCGCCTCTGCTTGTGCGCTGCCAACGACTTGGCTGATTTGCACTGACAAGGGCTCATCGTCGTCTACAGCCAGTTCGGTTGTTACCTGTCCGCCCAAACTGTGCCATGTTTCTTTTAAGGCGCCTGTCATACGTCGACCCCAGTCGGAGTTGGGTGTGATCAACACTGCCCGGCGCAGGCCCTCCCCGAAGGCTATTCGCGCAAGTTGTCTGGCCTCATCTTCTGGAGCTAGGCTAAGGGCCGACCAGGAAGTTACTTCAGTTGGGAGTAAAACCTCTGGACGATTGAGCGCAATGACCGGTACCGACTTCGGTGTTATCGTGCCTAAGCGCTGTACGTTCGATTTGGTGAGTGGGCCCAGAATTACTGCGGCACCTTGATTTTCCGCTTCTCGGTAGGCGTCTGCAATGTTGTCGAATCGGTTGCTGTCAATGGTGCTGAGGCTGGGTCGGGTGTCGGCTAGGGGATAACGTTGATATAGCTCTGCAATTATGCCACCCAGTACCGCATTGCCCGCGCTTTTCAGAGGACCGCTGAGAGGTAGCACCACCGCCACGAGGCTCGGTGGGGTGGTTTGCAGCCATGTTGACAGTGCACCGGGCGATTCTTGTGCGCCCGGGTGATTGGGGTTTTGCTGCAACCAAGTTATGACAGCCTGACGCCCTTGCCGATAGCTTGCATTCAAGCTAAGCCATTGTCGCCATTCACTGTCGCTACTCGCCCCAATGGCACGCTGTAGTTGACCCTCTTCGACATGCATTAATAGCGACCACAGCGCCTCCATAAGATCTGTCGTTTGTCCGGGCGTGTGCATTTGACTTCGTTGATAGGCAATTTCAGCCGCCTCAAGCCAACGTCTCTCGAGTTCAAGAATGTGTTGCTGTTGCTGCTGCGCTAGGTCCCGAGCCAAGCCGTTGCTGTTGGTAACCACCTGAGAGAGTAGTGCTTTGGCGCGGGGTGTATTGCCCTCAAGCCAGTCGACGGTTGCGTTGATCAACAAGAGCGCATCATGATCAATGCCCAGCTCTTGCTCTGTTTGCAGTTGCGCTCGAGCTACCAAGGTACCCTCGGTGTAGGCAATCTGACGCAGTCGCTCGATCAGGGCTGTATCCATAGGGGGAGAGGGTACAGCAGGTGTGCTGTCAGCGACGGATGTGGTCACTGGACGGGCAACACCATTAACTTCCCGGGTTGGCGCTTGGGTTGAGGTGCATCCGGCCATTAACAAGAGCATCATGCAGCCCAAGGCCACTGCCGAGACCCGCTGAGGTCTGGCGAAATACGTTGGATAGGTGTCGGCAGTCATAGGTCTGAGTATAGAGAGGAGTGATGCAATTGGAACGTGGTTTGTACATAGTACCGACGCCTATCGGTAATCTCTCGGATATCACGATGCGTGCTATCGAGGTATTGAGCACGGTTGATGCCATTGCCGCGGAGGATTCACGACAAAGCCTGCGGTTGCTTCGACATTATGGTATCGATCGACCTTTATTGGCTTACCACGATCATGTGGCTGAAGCCGCATCAAGCGCCATCGCGGCGCGAATTGATGGGGGAGAGGCGATTGCTCTTATTAGCGATGCCGGAACGCCACTGGTATCAGATCCAGGCTACCGGCTTGTGCGGGCGGTACAGGCCCTCGACCTGCCCGTCATACCGTTACCGGGGCCCTGTGCTGCTATTGCTGCGTTGAGCGCGTCGGGTTTGCCAACAGATCGTTTTCTATTCGAGGGATTTTTACCGGCCAAAAGCGGCTCTCGGTGTCAAAAACTTCAAGCAGCAGCCAATTTCAGAGGAACGCTTATTTATTACGAGGCGCCCCATCGTATTGTCGATGCCCTCGCAGATGCGGTTAAGGTTTTGGGAGGCGACCGAGAAGCTGTGTTAGCACGGGAGTTGACCAAGGCCTTTGAGACTCTCCACAGAGCATCACTGGAGGACATGCTGTGCTGGGTCGAGGCTGATAGCAACCAACAGCGAGGGGAAATTGTGCTGCTTATTGGGCCGAGCGACAGCAGCCAATCGTCAATCGATGACGCCACACGGACTCTGTTATTGCGCTTGGGCGAAGAGTTGCCACCGCGACGGGCCGCAGCCCTTGTCGCAGAATTTTCTGGTCTAAAAACACGCGAGCTGTATGAGCTATTGATTGCGGAGCGTTCAAAGGACGATAACGCTTGAGCTCTGCTGTGTTCACCCGTAGAGTCGGCCTCGAGCTGATCAGACGATCGCTGCCAACGTGATTGGTGGAGGAAAGTCCGGGCTCCTGAGGTCAGAGTGCCAGGTAACGCCTGGGGGGCGTGAGCCCACGGAAAGTGCAGCAGAAAGGAAACCGCCGGCCAGCCATTGCTTGCCGGTAAGGGTGAAAAGGTGCGGTAAGAGCGCACCGCGCGTCTGGTAACAGGCGTGGCGATGGTAAACCCCACTCGGAGCAAGACCAAATAGGGATCCAAGTGCCGTGACCTCCGGCGGATCCGGGTAGGTCGCTACAGGCGGACGGTGACGTCCGTCGCAGATGAATGATCGTCCTCGACAGAACCCGGCTTACCGATCGGCTCGCTTTTATCACCCCACAATGGTCTTCGATCATTTTGTCGCACAATATAATTAATAGGCATAAATAAACGCGCTAACTGGCGAAACCCTTCTATTGCTTCGCCTTTTTTGTGTGGAGTGCCCCTAAGTTCTTGTATCGGCTTTATTTTTTCCTGCCCCTAAAATTGTTGCTTTGGCCCGGCTTTCGTTTGAGACGGCAGGGATAAGCGACTGAAATACAACACATTTCCCCTGTCTGCTGCATTGACCTCGCTGAATTCGGGTCGTATAGTGGTGAAAAGTGGCAGAAAGTGGATTTTTGGATTCATTCTGCCGGGATTTGTCGAGCGGAGTGGCGCTAACGTGTTTCGGGGCGTGCAGCACATCAACATGGATTCCAAGGGGCGGATGGCGATTCCATCGCGCCAGCGTGAATCGTTGTTGACGAAATGTGCGGGCCAAGTGGTTGCAACGATCGACACCCAATCGCCCTGTTTGGCGCTGTACCCGCTACCCGAATGGGAGCGTATTGAAAACGAAGTTCAAGCACTGCCAGCCCTTAATCCAGCGGTGAAGCGCTTCCAGCGACTGGTGTTGGGGTATGCGAGTGATTTGGAGTTGGATGGCAGCGGTCGCGTCTTGCTGCCGCAATCGCTGCGCGACTACGCAAAGCTCGACAAGAAGGTCGTGCTGGTAGGGCAGGGCAATAAATTAGAGCTTTGGTCCGAGGAGCTCTGGATTGCCGAGCGCGAAGCGGCACTTGCTGTCGAGATGGATGGAGATGTTCCTGTTGAATTGATGTCGTTGACGCTCTGATGGACTTGCAACATCAGACCGTATTGCTCGAGGAAGCTGTGGCTGCACTCATGTCTACTTCAGTTGCTGATGATGCTCCCAGGACGTATGTCGACGGCACATTCGGCCGCGGTGGTCACAGTGCGCGCATCCTTGAAGTGATGTCCAATGACGATCGCCTTGTGGCATTTGACAAAGATCCAGAGGCCGCCGCTGCGGCCGAGGCATTCGCAGCTTGCGATGCTCGATTTCGATTCATTCGAGGTAGTTTTGCCGAGTTAGAGCGGGTCGAAGGGGATATCTGCGGTGTCTTGCTCGATTTGGGTGTGTCGAGCCCGCAGCTCGATGAGCAAATGCGTGGCTTCAGTTTCTTGCGGGATGGCCCCCTCGACATGCGCATGGACAACAGTCAGGGCATGACAGCAGCGGACTTTGTCAACGAGGCCGATGAGTCGGAGATCTGTTTTGTTCTGCGCGAGTACGGTGAGGAGCGATTTGCTAAGCGTATCGCCCGCGCGATCGTTGAGGCTCGTGCTGATGAGCCATTTACCCGCACAGCGCAACTTGCGTCGGTGGTAAGTGCTGCCAATCCCGCTTGGGAAAAACATAAGCATCCAGCTACCCGGGTTTTTCAGGCTATCCGAATTCATATTAATCAGGAATTATCTGATCTCGAGGCGCTGCTAACCAAGGTCTGTGACCGGTTGAAGTCCGGCGGCCGGCTCGTGGTCATTAGCTTTCACTCCCTTGAAGATCGCCGGGTGAAGCGCTTCATGCGAGATGCGGCCCGTGGTCGAGTCCTGCCGCGGGGTATTCCCGTCACCGATGTTGAGGCGGGTCGACAGCTCTCTTTAGTCGGCAAAGCCGTAAGGGCGAGCCAAGCGGAGCTTGAGGCAAACCCGCGCTCGAGATCGGCGATTATGCGCGTGGCGGAGAAACTCTAATGATCGCCGCTAACCGTCCGCGCTTATCGATGCTTGCCCATTCAGGCAGTGCGCGTCATTCCCTATTGAGCTCTCTGCTGTCCTTGAGTGTTGTCGCCACGGCACTCGGGCTCATTTATAGCTCTCACCTGTGCCGCGAGTACTACGCCGAGCTGCAGCGCATTGAGACCAGCCGTTGGCAGCTGGAAGAAGAGTACAGTCGACTAATGCTTGAGCACGGCACCCTTGCTAGTCCCCATCGGGTGCAGCGTTTGGCAAGTGGTGATTTGGGTATGTCAGCGCCCACTATGGATCAGCGGCGGGTGGTTTTGCCATGACCGCAGTGCGTCGGCAATCCCACCCCCGTGACGAAGGGCTAACGGTTGCGGCTTGGCGTTTTTGGCTGGTCTGCGCAGCGCTGCTGGGGTTGTTATGTGCGCTTGTTGGTCGCCTCGCTCTCTTGCAGTGGATAGATCAGGATAGGGGCGCTGCGTTTCTAAAACACCAGGGTGAGCTGCGTGCGGTAAGGGCTGCGGAGATCCCCGCTTATCGAGGCGTGATCACCGATCGGCGTGGTGAGCCGCTGGCGGTGAGTACGCCTGTGGTCACGCTCACTGCCAACCCTCAGTTGCTAAAAGATGCCCAGCACATCGCCGATCTTGCACGGGCGCTCGGCGAAGATGAGCTGTCGCTGCGGGCGCGACTAGATGCCCATGCTGACAAGCAATACATGTATTTGGCGCGACAGCAAACACCCGATTTGGCTCGGCGCATCTTGGCGATGAAGCTGCCCGGCGTTAGAGGTGAGCGGGAATACCGGCGCTATTACCCCGTTGGCGAGGTGACCGCTCAGCTTCTCGGGTTTACAAATCGAGACGGTGTCGGCATCGAGGGTTTAGAGAAGGCCTGGGATGACGTATTGCGAGGACATCCCGGACGGAAAAAATATATCAAAGATCGCCATGGTGATGCGGTCAGGGATATCGGTGTTGAAGCCGAGGCGCAGCCGGGTTCGCCCCTGCAATTATCCATTGACCTGCGACTGCAGTATTTGCAGCATCGAGAACTCCAGCGAGCTGTGGCAGAGACGCAGGCCAGTGCCGGTGCGGTTGTGACCCTGGATGCTTGGACGGGCGAGATTCTTGCCATGACCAATCACCCGGTGTTCAACCCAAACTCGCGCAGTGGGTATACCCCTGCAGCCGCGCGAAATCGCGTTGTTACAGATGCCTTTGAGCCAGGCTCTACTGTTAAGCCGCTCACACTTGTGGCCGCCCTCGAGAGCGGTGAGTACACCATTGATAGCATTGTTGATACGTCTCCGGGTCGGGTTCGTGTTGGCAATAAGGTGTTACCGGACCCGTCTAATTACGGCCCCATTACCCTCTCGCAGGTCATCGAGAAATCGAGTCAGGTCGGTGTGACGAAAGTCGCTCAGCGTCTTGGTCATGAGCCTGTCTTTCAGGTTTTTCGACGTTTCGGCTTGGGTGAGTCGAGCGCTATTGGTTTTCCCGGCGAGCGTTCTGGAGAGCTGCGGCAGCGCACCCATTGGAGTGAGATCGAACAAGTGACTCTGGCGTTTGGCTATGGCTTAACCGCCACGCCGTTGCAGTTGGCCCATGCATACAGTGTATTCGCCAATAAAGGTCGTCAGGTGCCGCTCACCCTGTTGCGCCGTGATCCAGATGTGGAGCCGATTCAGCGCAAGGTGGTTGACGAAGAGATTGTGGTGCAAGTCAACAAGGTATTGGAGCGCGTTACCAGCGATTACGGCACGGGGACTCAGGCACGCGTCGCGGGTTTCGCAGTGGGCGGCAAAACGGGCACGGTGCATAAAGTTGGGCCTGGGGGTTATCAAGATCACGAGTATCTGGCGTTCTTTGTTGGCGTTGCGCCTATTGATGACCCCCGTTATGTCACGGTCGTTGTGATCGATGAGCCCCGTGGCAATAGTTATGGTGGGGGTTCCGCCGCGGCGCCCGTCTACTCTCGTATTACTGAGGGCGTACTCCGGCTGACAAATACGGTGCCGAAGGCACTGCTATCCGATCGGGCAAATCTCGCGTCTGTGGGTGCTTCATCATGACAGCCGCACAGGCAATGACGAATATGCCTACTCTGGGTCAATGGTTGGCGGTTTGCGGTGACAGGCCCCCCGATCATATGGCCAATATCACTGGTGGCCAGCTTACGCTAGACAGCCGTCAGCTGATGGCTGGTGATGTATTTATTGCCCTACCTGGTCATCAGACGGATGGCCGGGAATTCATAGCTAGCGCGTTTGCCGCAGGCGCTGCTGCCGTTGTGGCCGATAGTGATGGCTTGGTTGCTGACGACCCCCGTGTGATCTCCGTGTCCGGATTGCGGGCAAAACTACCTGAGTTGGTCAAGCATTATTACCGCGATCCATCGGCACATATGGCGGTGATGGCGGTGACAGGCACTAATGGCAAAACATCGATCGCCGAGTTCACAGCACAGCTGCTGCGAGCTATGGGTGTGGCCGTTGGTGTGGTGGGTACTCTCGGCGTGCGCACTGCCGCCGAACCCTTGGAAGTCAGCAATACGACACCAGACTTGGTGTCACTAACCCGTCAATTTGCGAGCTGGCACGGGTCAGGCGTTACACATGTGGCAATGGAGGCATCATCCCACGCACTAGCTCAGGGTAGGCTCGATGGTCTATCGATTGATGTGGCTGTTTTCAGCAATCTTTCGCGAGATCATCTCGACTATCACGGTAGCGAGCAGGCGTATGCCGAAGCCAAGTTGCGTCTATTTCGTGATCTCGCTCCACGCTACGCCATTTACAACGCCGATGATCCTGTTGCGCAGAGGGTGCGACACATAATGCCCGAGCACTCTATTGGCGTATCGATGATCGATTCAGCTGCCGATGTATTCGTTGACGTGCTCGCGACAGATCCCCTTTCCTGCCGCCTGATCACGCCCGCTGGGGAGGCCACGATAAATAGTCGACTCGTTGGTGCCTTTAACGGTTTCAATCTTGCCTCGGCGGTCATGGCGGTGATGAGGATGGGTTACTCCTTTGCCGATGTGGCTTTAGCGGCTGAATCTCTTGAGCCTGTCCCGGGACGTTTACAGTGCGTCCCCAATGAGCGGGGCCTCAAGATCATTGTTGATTATGCGCATACTCCAGATGCACTGGAGAATGTATTGGCTGCGCTGCAAGTTAATAAAGAACAGCAGGGCACCTCCCCTTCCATTTGGTTGGTGTTCGGTTGTGGTGGAGACCGGGATTCCGGGAAGCGTGCTCTGATGGGTTCGGTGGCCGCTCGAGGGGCAGACCATGTGGTGCTCACCAGTGATAACCCGCGTAGTGAGGATCCCGCTGCGATTATTGCCGGTATTCGCGGGGGCATGAGCCGTGCACCGGCGGCCTGTATTGTCGATCGGTCAGAGGCTATCAACTGGGTTATTGCCAACGCCCAAGACGGTGACACGATCGTTATTGCGGGCAAGGGGCATGAAACCTATCAAGAAATTCTAGGGCAGCGTTTGCCCTGCTCCGATGTTGCCCTTGTCGAACAGGCGCTTATTAAGGTGTCCCTATGTTGACGCCGTTGCCCATAATGACTGTCGCCGAGGCGATGGGTGCTGAGGCTTTACGGGTTCCTGGTGCAGATACCATTACGGGTATTGCCATCGATAGTCGTGAGGTCGCTCAAGGAGACTTATTTTTCGCGTTACCCGGCAGTCGTGTCGATGGCCATGACTATGTATCAGCGGCAATAGATGCTGGAGCTGCTGCGGTTGTGGTGGGCCGACCGGTGCCCTGTTCGGTGACGCAGCTAGTGGTGCCCGATCCTGAGGCGGCACTCGGGGTGTGTGCCGCGTTGATCCGGGACGCCTATGAAGGTGTGTTGGTGGGTATCACGGGCAGTGCCGGTAAGACGACGGCCAAGAATTTATTGGCCGCAGTCCTCGCCCAGGCGGGTTCTGTCATCGCTACAAAGGGCAACCAAAATAACGAGTTGGGTGTGCCATTGACCTTGGCGGCCTTGCAGTCCACGACTGAGTTTGCGGTCGTGGAGATGGGTGCTGGTAAACCTGGCGATATTGCGGCGCTGTGCGCCATCGCTCGCCCAACGGTCGGCGTGTTGCTCAACGTGGCGCCAGCGCATATCGCCGCTTATCGCGATCTAGATGACATTGCTGACACCAAGGGCGCTATCGTCGCTAACTTGCCGCTTAACGGTGTCGCGATCATTAACGGCGATCAACCCTGGTCCGACGAGTGGGCAGAGCGGGCCGCCCCTACAAAGGTCATTCGGGTTGGTTTCTCAGCGAACGTCGATGTGCGGGCCGACGATATCGACTTAATGGGATTTGAGGGAGCACGGTTTACCATCGTCGGACTTGGCGCCCCCCTGACCGTCACGATCGCAATGCCAGGGCATCAGGGGGTGTTCAATAGCCTCGTCGCGGCTGCTGTCGCACGGGCTCTGGGAATTAGTGATCGTGCCATCCAGCAAGGATTAGCGGCTGTGACGCCTGCTGCCGGACGCGGCCTGACCCATGTGCTGCCTGATCAGGTGTTGCTGGTCGATGATAGTTACAACGCCAATCCACTGTCCGTACGGGCCGCCATCGATAGTTTGGCAGCTAGCCGTCACCCCCAGCACTTGGTTCTGGGCTCAATGCTGGAGTTGGGAGAGCACAGTATCGATGCGCATGCAGAAATAGGTTGCTATGCGCGCACGCGGGGTATTGATTCATTGTGGTGTGTCGGATCTGAGACATTACCCGCGCTAGAGGCTTTCGGTGCCGGCGCTCGCTATTTTGATGACTGCACTGCGCTACTTGCTGCGGAACCTCGACTCAACGGACCCGCCACAGTCTTGGTCAAAGGGTCTCGGGGGATGGGTTTGGAGGCGCTTGTCACGCAGTGGTCTGCTGCTTCGGAGCAGGTGTCATGCTGACGTGGCTTACCCTACAGTTGACCGCCCTCGATGCGGGTTTTGCCGTTTTCCAGTACATAACATTGCGCGGCATTTTATCCGCTGCAACAGCGCTTCTGATTTCCTTGCTTGTGGGCCCGTGGATGATTCGGCGCCTGGACTCTCTCCAGATTGGACAGGCTGTTCGTGACGATGGCCCACAAAGTCACTTGGCAAAGTCGGGTACGCCGACGATGGGCGGCGCCCTTATTTTAGTTGCTATTGCTGCAGCAACACTACTGTGGGGTGATCTTGGCAATCGTTATGTTTGGGCGGCATTACTGACGACGCTGGCATTTGGGGCAGTGGGCTGGGTCGATGATTATCGTAAGGTGGTGGCAAAAAATGCCAAGGGGTTGCCGGCCCGTTGGAAGTATTTTTGGCAGTCTTTAATTGCCGTTGTGACGGCGGGCTACTTGTTTTCCAGTGCCAGCCTTCTGCCCGAGACAACGCTGTATGTGCCCTTTTTCAAAGATGTGGCACTGTCGATGGGATGGCTGTTTATCCCATTTGCCTATTTTGTCATTGTCGGTTCGAGTAACGCGGTTAATTTGACCGACGGCCTCGATGGTTTAGCTATTCTGCCTACGGTTATGGTGGCTACAGGTCTGGGTACCATCGCTTACCTGACAGGTCACACCGATTTTGCTGCATACCTGAACATTCCTTATCTGGCGGGATCAGGGGAGCTGGTGATTTTTTGTGGTGCGATCGCCGGTGCAGGGCTGGGATTTTTATGGTTCAACACTTACCCCGCTATGGTTTTCATGGGGGATGTGGGCGCTTTAGCTCTCGGTGCGGCACTTGGCACGGTCGCCATTATCACCCGCCATGAGATTGTGCTGTTCATCATGGGGGGTATCTTCGTCCTCGAGACACTTTCCGTGATTATTCAAGTAGGTTCCTACAAATTACGCGGCAAGCGCGTGTTTCGAATGGCTCCCATTCACCATCACTTCGAGCTGAAGGGCTGGCCCGAACCTCGGGTCATTGTGCGTTTCTGGATTATCACCGTCATGCTAGTGCTCTTTGGCCTAGCTACGCTGAAGTTGCGCTGAGGTCCTGAGATGACGATGAGTTCAGTCATAGCCAGTTCAGAACAGCGCATGGTGCTGGGTCTTGGCTTGACCGGGTGTTCTGTCGCGCGCTGGTGGCGTGAGAGGGGTGTGCCATTCATCGCTGCTGATACTCGGGTTGATCGCAAAAATGACGAAGCTGTGCGCCAGGCGATCGGTCTGGATTGTCAGAGTATTTTTGGTGATCTCGATCTGTCCCTCGTTGATGGCTTATCGGAGTTGGTTGTGAGCCCCGGTGTGCCAATGACTCATCCATTCGTCGCAAGAGCACTAGAGGCTGGCGTCAGGGTTATTGGTGATATTGATTTGTTCATGGCGGAAGCGGGCGCTCCAGTCATCGGGATTACCGGATCTAACGGCAAGTCAACGGTTACTGGCATGGTCGCGGCGATGTTGGAAGGCTGTGGGAAGCGCGTCGCTACAGGGGGCAATTACGGTACCCCTGCGCTGGATTTATTGGCTGCAGCACCTGACATCTATGTACTTGAATTGTCGAGCTTTCAACTGGAGCGCGCCGAACGCTTAGGGCTCGCGGTGGCGACTGTGTTGAATATCTCCGCCGATCATCTCGATCGCCACGGCACTATGGCCCATTACCATCAGGCCAAGCATCGAATTTTCAGAGGTGCAAAATCGGTTGTTGCAAACCGCGGTGATCCATTAACGCTGCCGTTATTAGAAGAGCAGATACCGGTCGTACTGTGGCGTCAGGGTGAGCCAGATCTGAAAGAGTTGGGTGTCAGGCTTGTCGACGATGAGCTTTGGATTTGTTTCGGGTTTGATGCCTTGGTACCCGTAAGGCAGCTGCCGCTACCGGGTCAGCATAACCTTAATAACGCCCTGGCGGCGCTTGCTATTGGCAAGGCTCTGGAATTCTCCGTCGAGCAATTGCTGCCAGGACTCATGGCTTTTAAGGGGCTGCCCCATCGCTGTGAGGTTGTGGGTGACGCGAATGGTGTGCGCTGGATCAATGACAGCAAAGGCACAAACGTCGGCGCCACAGAAGCTGCCTTGCGCGGTATTGGTGGTGATCAAAATGTTTTCTTAATTGTGGGTGGTGTGGGAAAAAATCAGGATTTCACACCACTTCGGAGTGCGGTCGAGCAGCATTGCCGGCGCGTTTTGACCCTGGGTGAAGCGGCGCGAGACTTGGAGTTGGCCCTCGGCAACGTGACACCGACCCAGCGTGTAGCCAATTTAGGTGCAGCCATCGATCGGGCAGGGCAGTTGGCGAAACCGGGAGATATTGTGTTGCTGTCGCCAGCCTGTGCCAGTTTCGACATGTTTGTCGATTTTCAGGCTCGAGGAGACTGTTTTAGGCAGTTGGTTCAGCAGCATTTGGCGACATTGAAGGTGGCGCAATGAGTGCTGCTTCGCCACATGTCATGGCCAATCGAGCCACTGCTCATCATGTCGCGCACGGCGCTACCGTGGCAAGAGCTCGATCAGTCGACACGGGTGCTGATGGTGTACTGCTGGTTGCGGCCGTCAGTTTGATGGTTATCGGATTGATCGCCATCGCATCGGCCTCTATTGAGCATGATGATTGGCACTTTGGTAACCCCTGGTACCACACCACTCGCCACCTTGTTTACCTGGCATTGGCAGGTGCTATTGGGGCTGCGGTTTATCGGATCCCCATTGAGTTAATTGAGCGGGCATCGCCCTGGTGCTTGATTCTTGCGCTTTTGCTGCTGGTTGTTGTGCTACTACCGGGCATCGGCAGGAACGTAAATGGTAGTCAGCGTTGGATACCGGTGGGTCCTTTGACTATCCAGCCCTCTGAAATTGCCAAAGCCGCATTAGTTGTGTACTGCGCGGGTTATTTGGTGCGTCACGGTGAGCAGTTGCGCAGCCATTGGCACGGTATGGCAAAACCTGTTGCGGTACTTATGTTGGTGGCGGGTTTGCTGATGGCTGAGCCTGACTTTGGTGCGACGGTGATCGCCAGTGGCGCTGTCTTTGGCATGTTGTTTTTAGCGGGCGCCCAGTTGCGTTATGTGGCGCTGCTCGTAATGTTGGGTGTGGCTGCACTGGTGGGCTTGGCAGTAAGCGCACCCTATCGACTTGAGCGGTTGACCGCCTATCGCGATCCCTGGGCGGACCCTTTTGATGCGGGTTTTCAGCTAATCCAGTCACTCATCGCTTACGGACGCGGTGAGCTGTGGGGAGTGGGCTTGGGTAATAGTGTCCAGAAGCTATTTTATTTGCCCGAGGCCCATACAGATTTTGTGTTTTCTATTTGGGCAGAAGAGACGGGCATGTTCGGTGCTTTAGCGGTGCTTGCGCTGTACACCGTCTTGGTTGGGCGGACACTGTGGATCGGACGGCTCGCTATTACTCGACACAATCGATTTGCAGGCTATGTCTGCTATGGATTTGCGCTCATCTTCGCCGGGCAGGCATTTGTCAATATCGGCGTCAGCTCAGGTCTATTACCTACCAAAGGCTTGACCCTGCCGTTTATTAGCTACGGTGGTAGCAGTCTGATTGTCAACTGCATCATGTTGGCCGTCATTTTACGTATTTCCCATGGCCTGAAAGGAAGCGTCGTTCCTGTTAACGGGAGGCGACGTTAATGGTTGCTGTTAATGCTTTGCACGAAGCACCACCTATTGCGCTGATTATGGCTGGCGGAACGGGCGGGCACGTATATCCGGCGCTGGCGGTGGCCGACGCACTGAAGCGATCAGGCTGGATGGTGCATTGGCTGGGAACCCAGCGTGGACTGGAAACCCGGGTTGTTCCCGCCGCCGGATATCCCCTACACACCTTGCCAGTACGTGGTTTGCGCGGGAAAAACCCGTTGTCGGTGTTATCTGCGGTGGTGCGAGTGCTGGTAGCTTTTGTGCAGGCTATCGCGCTGTTGCGTCGACTGCGCCCGCGGGTGCTTCTTGGCATGGGCGGCTATGCAGCCGGGCCCGCGGGGCTTGCCGCCTCTATGCTGGGATATCCGCTGGTCATTCATGAGCAGAATGCGGTAGCAGGCACTACTAATCGCTACCTGGCCCCCTTTGCGAAACGTGTCTTATGCGGTTTCGCCAATGCTTTCCCGGAGAAAAGACGGCCAATTGTCGTGGGTAATCCCGTTCGCTCCGCGATTTTGGCGGTCGCATCAGTGCCACAATTGACGGCATTTACAGAGACTCGACCACTACGATTATTGGTGCTCGGTGGAAGCTTGGGTAGCCTGCCTTTGAATGAGCGCGTTCCCCCTGCGTTGTTGCGGCTTCCGATGTCAATTCGTCGGGTAATTGCAGTTCGGCACCAGTGCGGTCGCGATCATGTCGAGCTGACATCACAGGGATACAGTTCTGGTGACGTCAGTGTCGAGGTGATGCCATTCATCGATGATATGGCAGCCACATATCAGTGGGCAGATCTTGTTATTTGTCGCTCAGGTGCATTGACCGTTGCAGAGCTTGCCGCCACGGGCACGCCCGCAGTGCTCGTGCCGCTGCCCCATGCCATCGATAACCACCAAACCCACAACGCTTTGGCTCTGGTACAAGCTGGCGCAGCGTTGCTCATTCCACAGGCGGAATTAACACCTGATGTGTTGGGCGATGTTGTGGCCGATATGGTTGCAGAACCCCAACGCTTATCACAAATGGCACAGCGGGCACTTGAGCAAGCCCATAGTGATGCTACTGATCGGGTCGTTGGTCACATGTTGGAGGTGTGCAATGAATCTTGATGGCACTTCCAGCACACCACCCATGATGCGGCGTATCCGTCGTATTTTTATGGTCGGTATCGGCGGGTCGGGGATGAGCGGTATCGCAGAGGTGCTGGCGGGCTTGGGCTACACCGTCGAGGGCTCAGATTTGCAAGAGACCTCCGTCGTCACCCGTCTCCGAGCGCTGGGTATTACCGTCCACATTGGCCATCACGCCGAGCATATTGCGGGTGTCGATGTGCTGGTGGTGTCCAGTGCCATTAATCCCAATAACCCCGAATTGGTTGCCGCCCGAGAAGCGCGAATACCTGTGGTTCCTCGGGCTGAAATGTTGGCAGAGTTGATGCGTTATCGATACGGCATTGCCGTGGCCGGTACCCATGGCAAAACCACTACCACAAGTTTACTGGCGTCGATCTTTGGAGAGGGTGGTGAAGACCCCACGTTCGTTATCGGCGGCGTTTTAAACAAGGCAGGAAGCAACGCTCAGCTCGGTCAAGGTCGCTATCTCATCGTCGAGGCCGATGAGAGCGACGCGTCATTTTTACACCTACTACCCATGGTGAGTGTTATCACCAATATTGAAGCCGACCACATGGAGCACTACCAAGGTGATCTGCTGAACTATCAGCGGGCGTTCACCGACTTTTTGCACAATCTACCCTTTTATGGCCTGGCCATTATGTGCCTTGATGACCCTGGTGTTCGGGCAGTGTTGCCGAAAGTCACTCGTCAAATCATTACCTATGGCTCTGAATCCGATGCGGACTATCGGATTGACGGGATAGCGACCAGCGGTATGGCGACAGCCTTCACCTTGTATCGCCCTGGGACGCAGCAGCCACTGCAACTGCAGGTGAATATGCCGGGGCGGCACAATGCACTCAACGCCGCCGCTGCCGCGGTGGTTGCCTGCGAGTTGGGCATAGCCGAGAGCGCCATTTGCCGAGGCTTGAGCGGATTTGCTGGTGTCGGTCGACGATTCAGTGCGATGGGTCAGGTGCACTGGCAGGGCGGGGCGGCATTGCTGGTTGATGACTATGGTCATCACCCTACTGAAGTGGCGGCAACCCTTGCGGCGGCCCATCAGGCCTTCCCCGATCGACGTGTCGTTATGGTGTACCAACCCCATCGCTACACGCGCACCAGAGACCACTATGAAGACTTCGTAGAGGTATTGTCAGAGGCGCAGGTGTTGGTGTTGCTCGAGGTCTACCCCGCTGGTGAGGAACCTATTCCCGGTGCGGACAGTCGCTCTCTTGCTCGCAGCATTCGCCAGCGCGGCACTGTAGAGCCTATTTTTGTATCGGATGTGAATGATGTTGCCAGAGTTCTGTGCCACATCCTGGAAGATGGGGATTTGTTGCTGACACAAGGGGCGGGCAATATCGGTCGGTTGGGTCAGCAGCTTGCAGCGGCAACGACGTTAGAGGAGTTGTCGTTGTGACTGGCATGCTAACTGGACGTCGTTTTGCCGTGCTCATGGGCGGTAGTGCCACAGAGCGTGCTATTTCCCTGGAAAGTGGCAATAACGTCGCTGAGGCCCTGAGAGCTGAGGGTGCTGACGTTGTCTGTGTTGACCCAGCTACCGACCGGTGGCCGGAGCAGTTACAAGGGGTCGAATTCGCGTTCAATCTTTTGCACGGTCCCGGCGGTGAGGACGGGACACTGCAGGGCTTGTTCGATCTCATGAAGCTCCCTTACAGCGGCTCCGGTGTTATGGGCTCATCGATCACCATGGATAAAGTCCGCACTAAATGGCTATGGCGTGGTGCGGGATTGCCCACGCCAGAGTTCGTCGTGCTTACCAGTGATAGTGATTGGCAGGCACTGATTGATAAGTTCGGCACGCTGTTCGTGAAACCCTCTCGAGAAGGCTCGTCTATTGGTATGACCAAAGCGGCAACCGCCGAACAGCTCAAAGCCGCATGGCACAAGGCGGCAGAGTATGGGGCGGATGTCATGGCTGAAGTGTTCGTAGACGGCCCCGAATACACCGTCGCAATACTCGGGGATCGGGCGCTACCCGCTATTCGGATTCAGCCGGCTGCGGATTTTTACGACTTTGATGCCAAATACGTGTCCGATGATACCCAGTTCCATTGTCCGGCTGGGTTGAGCGAGCAGGAGGAACGGTCACTACAGCAATTGGCACTTCTTGCTTTTAAAGCGGTAGGTGCGCAGGTGTGGGGCCGCGTCGATATGATGCGCGACCCTTCGGGTAATTGGCAGCTGCTTGAGGTCAATACCGTGCCGGGGATGACCAGTCACAGCCTTGTACCCATGGCTGCCAGGGCCGCGGGCATGGCGATGCACGAGTTGCTCATCGATATATGTCGTCTGAGCTTGGAGGTGCGACCGGATGTCTAGCAGAGCAGCTACGCGAACCCGCACGCCTAGAGCCCCGAGCGCTGGCTTTAACTTGGCTACGCTGGCGGCCAAATTACGTCGAATCGCGCTTATAAGTGTGCTTGCACTGGCTAGCGTAGGATCGATTGGCGTTATCGTTTGGAGTGTCAGTCATCTGACAGACTTACGTGTTGAGCGTATTACTGTCACAGGCGCTACCGAGCAAGTTACCCCTAGCGCCATTCGTCGAGTGCTGGCGCCGCATCTTCAGCAGCAATTTATGGCTATCGATTTAGCCGAGATGCGTGACCACCTTGAGCGTATGCCTTGGGTGCACAGCGCCAATATTAGGCGTCAATGGCCCAATACCCTTGCGGTGCACATCAAGGAGCAGCAACCCATAGCACGCTGGAACGACCGCGGATTCCTTAATCATGAAGGCCGGTTTTTTGAGGGTGATATGGCACCGCGCTGGCAGAGTCTGCCCAGCCTGGTAGGCCCCGAGGGTACACAAACGAACCTAATGAAGCGCTATCACATGTTGGAGTCATTGCTGACCGGCTTGGAATTGCGTCTCCAGCAGTTATCGGAAGACCCGATTGGACAGGTCAGTTTCGAGCTGGCGGATGGGACCCAGGTCATGCTGGGGGATAGAGCATTGGCGCTCAGAGCTCGACGGTTTGCAGAGCTCTACCAACGCCATCTGTTACCGGGTCAAGTCAAGCAGATCGATTTGCGCTACGAACACGGTGCTGCTGTGCGTTTTATTGATCAGCACTTTATGGCCGCTGTAGACAAACAAAAAGGGCAACGTCATGGCTTCTGAAAGTGACAAAAAAATGCTTGTTGGTCTCGATATTGGCACCTCGAAAGTTGTTGCGGTGGTAGCTGAGGTTGATGCCGAAGGTGTCGTCGAAATTGTAGGTATTGGTTCGCACCCCTCCCGGGGTATGAAAAAAGGCGTTGTCGTCGATATTGAGTCGACGGTAACCGCCATACAACGTGCCGTAGAAGAAGCCGAGCTGATGGCGGGTTGCCAAATTCACTCGGTTTATGTCGGTATCGCAGGCAGTCATATTCGATCGATGAATTCCCACGGTATCGTCGCTATACGCGAAGGTGAGGTGGTCAAGGCTGATCTTGAGCGCGTTCTCGATGCGGCGCAGGCGGTGGCAATACCTGCTGACCAGAAAGTGCTGCACGTGCTGCCTCAGGAATATTTGATTGACAATCAAGGGGGCATTAAAGAGCCCTTGGGTATGTCGGGGGTGCGACTTGAAGCGAAAGTGCATCTCGTTACCTGTGCCGTCAATGCGGCACAAAATATCGAGAAGTGTATCCAGCGCTGTGGCCTTGCGGTTGACGGCATCATTCTAGAGCAGCTGGCATCGAACTATTCCGTGTTGACCGATGACGAGCGTGACTTGGGCGTATGTCTGGTCGACATTGGCGGTGGCACTTCCGATATCGCCATTTTCACCGATGGATCTATTCGGCACACCGGCGTTATTCCCATCGCTGGTGATCAGGTAACCAACGACATTGCCATGGCATTGCGCACACCGACACAACACGCGGAAGAAATCAAAATACGTTATGCCTGCGCACTCACCCAGCTAGCCGGTCCTGATGAAACGATCAAAGTGCCCAGTGTCGGTGATCGGCCGCCGAGGGATTTGTCTCGTCAGTCCCTCGCTGAAGTGGTAGAGCCCCGCTACGACGAGCTCTTTACGCTGATTCAGGCGGAGTTGCGACGCTCTGGTTACGAAGAGCTGATTCCCGCTGGCATTGTGCTCACCGGTGGTACCTCAAAAATGGAGGGCGCTATAGAGCTGGCGGAAGAGATTTTCCATATGCCGGTTCGCGTTGGCTCACCGCAACACGCAAAGGGTTTGAACGACATTATTCGCAACCCTATCTACGCCACCGCGGTTGGTTTGCTCCTGTTTGGCGCGCGGGATGAGCAGAGTCACGCATCTCTGCGGGAGCCGAAAATAAGAGTAGGTCGCGCAGCGGGTGGTGTATTGGCGGGAATCAAAGATTGGTTTGGAAAACGTTTTTAACGGTTTTGGTAGCCGCCTCTCGGCGGTTAGCCAGAGTCAGAGCCCGACGTGAGTCGGTCATTGATGCAAAGGGGAGAAAGACAATGTTTGAACTAGTTGACAGTGCGCCACAAAGCGCCGTTATTAAGGTCATCGGTGTTGGCGGTGGCGGCGGCAACGCCGTGCGGCACATGATTGAAAACTCGGTCGATGGTGTGGATTTCATCTGTGCCAATACCGACGCCCAGGCACTCTCGGATATCACCTCTAAAACGGTGTTGCAGCTGGGGACAGCCATTACCAAAGGTTTAGGTGCTGGTGCCAACCCTGAAATTGGGCGCGCGGCCGCACTGGAAGACCGTGAGCGTATTGCCGATGCACTACGCGGCGCCGATATGGTGTTTGTGACCGCGGGCATGGGCGGTGGTACCGGAACTGGGGGTGCACCCATCGTCGCTGAGGTGGCTCGAGAGCTGGGCATACTCACAGTGGCCGTTGTTACCCGCCCCTTCAGCTTCGAGGGTAAAAAGCGCCTGAAGATTGCGGAAGAGGGACTTCGGGAACTCGCGACCCACTGTGACTCTCTAATCACCATACCCAATGAGAAGCTTCTCGAGGTTCTGGGCAAAAATACCAGTCTCTTGGATGCCTTTAAGGAGGCCAATGATGTACTTTTGGGGGCTGTCCAGGGAATTGCTGACCTCATCATCCGTCCAGGAATGATAAACGTCGATTTTGCTGACGTGCGAACTGTGATGTCGGAGATGGGATCAGCCATGATGGGCACCGGCAGTGCGTCCGGTGAAAACCGGGCAAGAGAAGCTGCTGAGCGGGCCATTAACAGTCCGCTGCTCGATGACATTAATTTGAGCGGCGCCCGGGGTGTGCTGGTGAATATCACCGCAGGGCTCGATCTGTCGCTTGGGGAGTTCTCCGAGGTGGGGGACACCATTGAAGAATATGCATCTGACGATGCAACGGTTGTGATCGGAACAGTTATTGATCCGGAAATGACCGACACGCTGAAGGTAACAGTCGTGGCAACCGGTCTGGCCAGTAGTGAGGGCCGGCCGCCGCTGACGGTGGTTGAAAGTAAGCCACTAAACGCTGCTGCGACAGCTGCGTCGACGGGTACTAATTACGATCTGCCACCATCGACGCGAGCGCGGGTCGCGGCGTCGGCAGGTGCTAGCCATACTGCTTCAGCCGTAGAGAAAAGTGGTGAGGAATACTTCGATATTCCCGCCTTTTTGCGCCGGCAGGCGGATTGATTGCCAGTTCGCCCGCCTTGGTTTGTTGACTATGTAGGTATCTGTAGGCCGTCGTACAGAGTGGAACTGGGTGCGATGGCTGGTCACGGGAACCATGAAGGCACAGTGTTTGGTGCCTTTGGGCAGATCCGTGCGGGACGAAACTGGGATTAGACATGATCAAACAACGAACGTTGCGAAATCCGATTAAAGCCACCGGTGTTGGTTTGCACACGGGTGAAAAGGTGTTTTTAACCTTGAGCCCGGCGCCGATCGATAACGGCATCGTATTTCGACGCACCGACCTGTCGCCTGTCGAGGTGATCCCCGCCTCTGCGGACAATGTGGGTGATACAACGTTATCGACCAGTTTGGGCTTGGGTGATGTAAGAGTGTCCACGGTTGAGCATTTGCTATCGGCGATGGCGGGTTTGGGCATCGACAATGCGTTTGTCGATGTCACCGCGCCTGAAGTACCCATTATGGATGGCAGTGCCGGCCCGTTCGTCTTTCTGCTGCAGTCCGCAGGCATTGAAGAGCAGCCCGCCCCGAAAAAGTTTATTCGCATCAAACGCCCGGTCACCGTCAATGATGGCGACAAAGAAGCCAGCTTACTCCCCTTTGATGGCTTTAAAGTGTCGTTTTCAATTGATTTCGACCATCCGGTATTCCACGATCGGTCGGCCTATGCGGAAATTGACTTCTCGACAACGTCCTTTGTTAAAGAGGTAAGCCGGGCCCGAACCTTCGGTTTCATGCACGAGATTGAGTACCTACGGTCCCGCGGGCTTGCCCGCGGCGGTAGCGTCGATAATGCGATCGTCGTCGATGAATTTCGTATCCTGAATCAGGACGGGCTGCGATACGAGGACGAGTTCGTTAAGCATAAGGTACTCGACGCCATCGGTGATTTGTATCTGCTTGGACATTCTTTGATTGGTGAGTTTCGGGCCCATAAATCGGGGCATGCGCTTAATAACGCTGTGTTGCGTGCGTTGCTGGCTCAGACCGACGCCTGGGAAGAGGTGACGTTCACTGACACTGAAGAGTCCCCGATTGCTTACAGTCCCGTGCCTGTAGCGGCGACTGCCTAAGCTCATGCTGATACATCTGACCTGATCGTAAACGATTGTTTTTTGGCGGTCGTTATGCCTTTGCAGTTGTGTCCTCACGTGGCATGATTTCGGTCTCACACTAAACGGTTGCCTTCTTTGAAGCTCATTCTTGTACAACGTGCCACAGCGTCCCGAACCATCGAGTTGGGGCGTTGGTCTATGGCGGCGGTATCGTTGTTGTGTCTGGGCTTGCCGCTCAGCCTCATGGCCGTGGGCTACGATCTGGGCGTACGTGTCGGCACCGTACAGGCGCAGGAAGCGCGGGTCTCGGCGGCAGAAGAGGCTGCGAGTGCTAGGGCCAGTGAGTTGGCGCAATTGTCGACTCAAGCTAAGCAGCAACTCGAGGTCATGGCGAGAAAGCTGGCTCTATTGCAAGCCAGAGTTACCCGATTGGACGCTTTGGGTGGCCACCTAACCGCCATCGCTGGACTCGATGATGGTGAATTCAGTTTCTCAACGCCCCCGGCCTTCGGTGGTCCGCTAGAGGCAGAATCTGAAACCACGGTATTGCCGGCGACGTTCAGTGATCAGCTGGTCGCCCTGAGCCATACCCTTGACGACCGTGATACCCAGTTAAATGTACTCGCTGGATTGCTTGCGGAAGCGGAGTTGCGAGAAGAAGCCATGCCGTCGGGTAGGCCCATCGATGGCGGCTGGTTGTCCTCAGATTATGGTTACCGCACCGATCCTTTTACGGGTAAGCGAGCCTGGCATGCGGGCGTTGATTTTGCTGGAAAAGCGGGCAGCGCTATCAATGCTGTGGCTAGTGGTGTTGTCAGCTGGAGTGGCGAGCGCGCTGGTTACGGTAATCTGGTCGAAGTTGCCCATGGTGATGGTTTGGTCACCCGCTATGGCCACAATGAAGAAAATCTGGTTCAAGTGGGTGAGTTGGTTCGCAAAGGACAGCCCATTGCTCTCATGGGGAATAGCGGTCGATCGACAGGACCCCATGTGCATTTCGAGGTCTACAAACATGGTAGACCCGTTGATCCCTCGAGCTACGTGCAGCGCAATATCCGCTAATCCCGCCCAGTCGTGACCTTATTGCTTGATCCGATATCCCCTGATATCGGCCGAACCGACCTTATTTGAAGCCAACACCATGATCGCAAATATTCTGAAAAAAGTTTTCGGCAGTCGTAACGACCGGGAACTCAAACGCTTGCACAAAACGGTTAAGCGCATTAACGAGCTTGAGAGCGACTTTGAAGCGCTCTCGGATGCGGACTTACGGGCTAAAACTGACGAGTTCAGAGGGCGTCTTACTGGCGGCGCATCCCTTGATGAGCTGCTACCCGAGGCGTTCGCTACGGTCCGAGAGGCGGGGCGTCGCACCATGGGTATGCGCCACTTCGACGTGCAATTGGTAGGCGGTATGGCGCTGCATGAGGGTAAAATCGCAGAGATGCGTACCGGGGAAGGCAAGACCCTGGTGGCCACGCTACCCGCCTACTTGAATGCGCTGCCCGGCCATAGCGTACACCTGGTGACGGTTAATGATTATTTGGCCAGTCGCGATGCTGCCTGGATGAGCCCGCTGTACGAATTTTTGGGGCTAACGGTCGGGGTGATCCGCTCGGGCCAGTCGGCGGCTGAAAAGCGCGCGGCCTATGCCAGTGACATTGTGTATGGCACCAACAATGAATTTGGCTTTGATTATCTTCGGGACAACATGGCATTTAGTCTCGAAGACAAGGCGCAGGGTAAGCTTGCCTTTGCCATCGTCGACGAAGTGGATTCTATTTTAATCGATGAGGCACGGACCCCCCTCATCATCTCGGGCGCCGCTGAGGACAGCTCGGAGCTCTACCGCACCGTCAACAAACTTATTCCGCGCTTGACCTTAGAAACGGAAGGCGCTGAGGGTGACTTCACGATTGACGAAAAACTGCGTCAGATTGAGCTTACCGAAGCCGGCCACGAAAAAATTGAAGCGATGTTGGTGGAGACCAAGTTACTCGAAGAGGGTGATAGCCTTTATGCCGCTACTAATCTGGGGTTATTGCATCATGTGCACTCTGGCTTGCGGGCGCACAATCTCTACCAGCGGGATGTTGAGTACATCGTTCAGAATGGACAAGTTGTACTGATCGATGAGCACACCGGCCGAACCATGCCCGGCCGACGTTTATCTGAGGGCCTGCATCAGGCCATCGAGGCCAAAGAAGGGGTCAATATTCAGAGCGAGAGCCAGACTCTGGCGTCGACCACTTTCCAGAATTATTTCCGCCTCTACGACAAGCTGGGGGGCATGACCGGTACGGCGGACACTGAGGCCTTCGAGTTCAGACAAATTTATGGGCTTGAGGTGGTGGTTATTCCCACGAACAAGCCGATGGTGCGCAAGGATCTTAACGATCTCGTGTACCTCACCCGTGAAGAAAAATTCGATGCCATTGTTGCGGACGTGAAATCCTGCATCGAGAACCAAGCACCGGTTCTTGTGGGTACCGCCTCTGTGGAGACATCGGAAGAGCTATCGGCGCACTTCAAGCGCGAAGGTATTGTCCACAAAGTCTTAAACGCCAAATACCACGAACAAGAAGCCGAGATTATTGCGCAAGCTGGACGCCCCGGCGTTGTCACCATTGCAACAAATATGGCCGGTCGCGGTACCGATATTGTGCTGGGTGGCAATCTTGAAGCCGAGCTAGCGGCAGCGGACGTCGATGACGCGGGACGTGAGGCCATTAGAGCCGATTGGCAGCAGCGTCACGATACCGTCATGGCCGCCGGTGGCTTACACATTTTGGGTACCGAGCGACATGAGTCGCGGCGTATTGACAACCAGTTGCGCGGCCGCGCGGGTCGTCAAGGTGATCCGGGGGTTTCTCGCTTCTATTTGTCCCTTGAGGACAATCTCATGCGCATTTTTGCCTCGGAGCGCGTCAAAAGCTTTATGCAGGCTTTGGGCATGGAGAAAGGCGAGGCCATCGAACACCGTATGGTTACCAATGCCATTGAAAAAGCACAGCGAAAGGTTGAGGGGCGTAACTTCGATATTCGCAAGCAATTGCTTGAATACGATGATGTGGCAAACGATCAACGTCGAATCATCTACCGTCAGCGTGATGACTTGCTGGCCGAGGGCGACATCTCCGATACCATTCGACAGATCCGTGAGGACGTGGTCAACAAAGCGATCGATAGTTTTATTCCACCTATGAGTGTCGAGGAGCAATGGGATGTTCCGGGTCTAGAGCGTCAGTTAGAGGCGGAATTTGCGGTTGCCTTACCCCTGACCCAGTGGCTCGAAGACGACAAGGGCCTCCATGAAGAGAGCCTGCGACAACGTATTGTCGACAGTGTGCAAAGCGCCTACGACGCCAAAGCGGCTGAAGTGGGAGAGGGTATGCGCCAGCTCGAGAAGCAAATCATGCTTCAAGTGCTCGATACTTTGTGGAAAGAGCATTTGGCTACCATGGATCAGTTGCGCCAGGGCATCCATCTTCGTGCCTATGCCAACAAGAATCCGAAGCAAGAGTACAAGCGCGAATCCTTTGAGCTATTTCAAAATCTGCTTGAGCGACTCAAATATGAAGTCGTCCGCTTCCTCAGCCATGTTCAAGTTCAGCGACGGGATGAAGCTGAAGCCATCGAGCGTCAGCGTCGAGAAGAGGCTGCCCGCCAACAGCTGGCCTTCGAGCATGCGCAGGCTTCGGCGGTTCCAAGCAGTGATCAACCCGATGCGGCCGATGAAGCGGCAGATAAACCAGAAACGGTTGTGCGAGATGCGCCGAAAGTGGGACGCAATGATCCCTGCCCTTGCGGCAGCGGCAAAAAGTACAAGCAGTGCCACGGTAAACTCGTGTGAGTAGTGCGCCTTTGGTTGTGCCAGGGGTTCGTCTTGGGGTTGCTCAGGCGGGCATTAAACGCGCAGGTAAAGACGATTTAACGATCATTGAACTGGCGCCGGATTCCGTGTGTGCCGCAGTTTTTACGCGCAATGCCTTCTGTGCTGCGCCCGTGCATGTTGCCCGTAGCCATTGGCGTGCATGTGAATATCGTCCGCGCTACTGGGTGGTTAACACCGGAAACGCCAATGCCGGGACCGGTGCGCACGGTATGGCGGCGGCAGAGGCCACTTGCGCGGAACTAGCGGCTCTCTGCGGCTGCGCTACCACCGCCGTGATGCCATTCTCGACCGGTGTCATAGGCGAGCCGTTGCCAGTTGAAAAGCTGACCCAAGCGTTACCGGCTGCCATTGAGGACCTCGATGCGAATGGTTGGTCGCGGGCAGCATCGGCGATATTAACCACGGATACCCGACCCAAGTGGGTGTCTCGCACGGTGACCATCGGTGATGTCGCAGTCACCTTGACAGGTATGTCCAAGGGTTCGGGTATGATCTGTCCCGATATGGCCACTATGCTCGGTTTCATCGCGACAGACGCGGCCGTTGATTTTAAGTTGCTCGATGAGATATTCCGTCGGGCGGTTGATGCGAGTTTTAATCGGATTACCGTCGATGGCGATACCTCCACCAATGATGTCGCTGTTGTCGCGGCGACAGGAGCCAGCGGTGTGCGTATCGATGCCCACGATACTGTCGCCGTCGATGCCTTTTCCGAGGCGCTATCAGAAGTGTGTATTGCGTTGGCACAGGCGATTGTGCGTGACGGTGAAGGGGCCACTAAGTTTGTTGAGATCCATGTTGAGGGTGGTATCGACGAGCAAGAATGCGAAGCCGTCGCTCGTACCATTGCCCACTCGCCTCTGGTTAAAACCGCATTGTTCGCCAGCGACCCTAACTGGGGGCGATTGTTAGCTGCGATTGGACGCGCGGGGCTAGAAAATTTGCTTGTGGACGACGTGTCTCTTTACTTGAACGGTGTGCTCATTGCAGAGCAGGGGGCTCGTGCCGCTTCTTACACGGAAGAGCAGGGACAACAGGCTATGTCCGCTACCGATCTTGTCATCAACGTGCGCTTGGGTAGGGGGTGTGCTGCGGCTACTCTATGGACAACCGATTTGTCCTACGACTACGTACGCATAAACGCTGAATACCGAACCTAGCAGAGGTCCAGGGATGACACCACCGGTGCTGCATGTGGTTGTGGGTGTGCTAACCGATGCCAGTGGTCGCGTGCTTATCCAGCGGCGCGCCAAGCAGGCCCATCAAGGTGGGCTTTGGGAATTTCCTGGCGGAAAGCGTGAGCCCGGCGAGTCGGTGCTAGACGCCTTGCAACGTGAGCTTCAGGAGGAGCTGTGCATTGCCATCGACACAGCCTCCGCTCAGCCTCTTATTCAAATTCAGCACGATTATGGTGACCGACAGGTATTACTCGACACCTGGCATGTGGTTGATTGGTCCGGCGAGCCTATTGGGGCCGAGGGCCAACCGATCGCGTGGTGGTTGCCCGGTCAGCTATATCAGTTTCGTTTTCCTGAGGCGAACCAGGGTATTGTCACGGCGCTTCAGGATTTAGGGCGAGTTTAAGTAGTTTCTGATGCAGCAAGTCCACTTGCTGTTCTAAGAATGGCAACGTACCGCTGTTGTCGATAACGTCGTCGGCGCCCAAAAGCCGTTTATCCCGCGATAATTGTGCAGCCATAATGCGCTCGATCTGCTCCCGGCTGTTTTGATCTCGTTGACTTGCGCGCTCTATCTGAAGTTCTGGGGGTACATCGACGACGACCACATAATCAACCAGTGCCCGCTGTTCAGATTCCAACAGCAGTGGTGACACCAGTACCGCATAGGGACCACGGGCACTCTCTAGCTGGGCCTTCATGCGCGTTCGTATCGCCGGGTGTGTAACGTCCTCGAGCCAGTGTCGTTGAGCAGGGTCTTGAAACACGATCTGTCTCAAGGCTGCGCGATCAAGGCTGCCATCGGCCTGAAGTATGTGGTCGCCGAAATGTGCGACGATGGCTGACAGTGTGTCCTCTCCAGGTGCGACGACCTCGCGGGCAACGACGTCGGCATCAACAATGTCGATACCTCGGCTGGCCAACCGATCGGTCACTGCCGATTTACCACTGCCAATGCCGCCTGTTATGCCAACCACATACTGCATTAAGTTAAGCCTGTAAGCGCCAGATACAGTCCGGTGAGCTCAGTTTGGAAGAACAGACACAGTAGTCCGGCGCCGGCTAGATAAGGACCAAACGGTATAGGTACGTCGCGTCCACGTTGTTTTACCACCATGAGGAAAATACCAACCGCGGCCCCCACAAAGGATGACAAGATGATGATTAGCGGCAGAGCTTGCCAACCAAACCAAGCCCCAAGGGCGGCTAAAAGTTTGAAATCACCATAGCCCATACCCTCTTTTCCGGTTGTGATCTTGAATAGCCAATACACGCTCCACAATATCAGGTAGCCCGCCATCGCCCCTATGACCGCCTGTTCGAGGGATACAAACGCGCCTCCAATATTAAACAGGAGCCCGATCCACAGCAGAGGCAGTGTGATGCTGTCGGGGAGAAGCTGGGTATCCAAATCGATGCTCGTGAGGGTGATTAACGCCGCAATCAATAACAGAGCACCCAATAGCATGGCTGTGGGACCGAAACTCACAGCCGCCGCCACCCAGAGTATGGCGGTGACGGCTTCAACCAATGGATAGCGCAAGCTGATGGGGGTTCTGCAGTGCGCGCATTTGCCGCCTAAAACCGCGTAGCTCACGAGCGGTATATTGTGCCAAGGTTTCAGTGCCTCCCCGCAGCTTGGACAGTGGGACCCTGGAAAGGCTAGGTTTAGCTGGGCATCACTGGGTATCGGTTGCTCTAGGAACTCGCAGCACTCCTGGCGCCAAGCCTGTGTCATCATTTTCGGTAGGCGCAAGATGACGACATTCAGGAAACTGCCAAGAACCAGGCCACCTAGCCCAGTACATAGATAGAGAAACCACGGGATATCAAAGGCACTTTGCACAAAAAGGCTCACTAGTCGTGGTGTTGTAGGTAGATTAGACGACCGATCCCAGCATAAAGATAGGCAGGTACATGGCAACCATTAAGCCGCCAACCAGTACTCCAAGTACGGACATAATAATCGGCTCCATGAGGGAACTGAGACTATCAACCGCGTTGTCGACTTGGGCCTCATACTGGTCCGCCACTTTGCCAAGCATCTCATCGAGGGAGCCTGACTCTTCACCGATAGATGTCATTTGCAGCAACATGCTGGGGAATAGACCCGTCGATCGAATAGATTGATAGAGAGACGTGCCTGAGGTTACGTCATCCCGTATTTGCCGAATGGCGGTGGCATAAATCGCGTTACCTGCGGCGCCGGCAGTCGATTCAAGGGCCTCAACCAGTGGCACCCCAGCGGCAAAGGTAGTGGATAAGGTGCGCGAAAAACGCGCAATGACCGAGTCGTGGACGATACCGCCAACAACCGGAATGCGGAGTGACAGCGCATCAACTTTGTCTTTGAACGCTTTAGAGCGTTGTAACGCTTGGGTGTAGCCCCAGCCGGCAGCGATAAATCCAATGAGAAAAATGAACCACCAATCCTGCGCAAAATTGGAGAGCCCCAGAACGAACAACGTGAAGCCCGGTAGGTCGGCACCAAAGGATTGAAAAGTCTCGGCAAACTGAGGAACGACTTTGACCAGCAGAATGCCCGTTACAATGATGGCAACGATGACCACCGCGATGGGGTAGGTCATGGCCTTTTTAATTTTGGCTTTTAATGCCTCGGTTTTTTCTTTGTAGGTGGCAATGCGATCTAGCATGACCTCAAGGGTGCCTGAGCTCTCCCCCGATGCCACCAAGCTACAGAACAATTCATCGAAGTATTTTGGGTGCTTGGCCAGTGAGGCGGCGAAACCTCCACCGGCAGCCACCTCGTTTTTGATGGCGGTAACGAGCGCGCGCATTTTCTCATTGTCCAAGCCGTCAGCTACGATATCGAAACTCTGCACAAGGGGCACGCCTGCTTTCATCATGGTGGCCATCTGCCGGGTAAAAATCGCGATATCGGCGGGCTTGATCGATTTATTACCCAGTGAGAATAATGGCTTTGGTTTCTTCTTGACGCGTTTGGGTACAACTCCTTGCTTGCGTAGCTGAGCTTTGGCAAGGGCCACGCTGGTCGCCACGATTTCGCCCTGGCTTTTTCGGCCGTTCTTATCGAGCCCGTTCCAAACGTAGGTACTGTCAGTTGCCATGGCTGATGCTATCTCTACCTATTAATCGGTGGTGACTCGGTTCACTTCTTCAAGACTAATAGCTCCCTCTGCCGCTTTACGCAAAGCCGATGTTCGCAAGTCCGGGAAACCCTCGGCGCGCGCTAAGCGATCGAGCTCAAGGGAGTTTCCGCCATCCATAATAGCGTTGGCAATGGGCTTGGTCAGTTTCACTACCTCATAAATTCCCACACGTCCCTTGTAGCCATCTTTACAGGCATCACAGCCGACGGCGCGTTTAAGGGTTGCGGTTGCCAACATGTCTTTGGTGAAGCCCAGTTGCATAAGCGCGTCGGTAGGGATTTCCGTTTCCGGGATGGCACATTGCTTACACAGCCGGCGCGCCAAGCGCTGAGCGATAATAAGCGAGACCGAGGCGGCGATATTAAAGGCTGGCACACCCATATTAAGAAGGCGAGTGATGGTTTCAGCTGCGCTATTGGTGTGCAGTGTCGACAATACCAAGTGGCCTGTTTGCGCCGCTTTGATAGCGATCTCGGCGGTTTCCAGGTCGCGAATCTCCCCCACCATAATGACGTCCGGGTCTTGGCGCAGGAAAGAGCGTAATGCCTCGGCGAAATCGAGCCCGACCTTGTTGTTTACTAAGACCTGATTGACCCCTTGCATGTTGATTTCAACAGGATCTTCTGCAGTGGAGATATTGCGCTCGGGTGTGTTGAGGATGCCCAAGCCCGTGTAAAGCGATACGGTTTTACCTGAGCCGGTGGGACCCGTTACCAAAATCATACCCTGCGGCTTCGACAGCGCGTCCATGTACAGAGCTTTCTGGTCTTCGTCATAGCCTAATGCATCGATGCCCATTTGAGCCGACGTGGGGTCGAGAATACGAAGCACAATCTTCTCACCGAACATGGTGGGAAGCGTGTTGACACGGAAGTCGATGGCGCGGGTTTTTGATATCTTCATTTGGATGCGGCCATCCTGTGGCACACGTCGCTCGGAGATATCCATGTTTGACATGACTTTTAAACGCGCAGACAAACGTGGAGCCAGGTTTTTAGGTGGCTTTACCACCTCGCGCAGCATGCCATCTGTCCGAAAGCGAACCCGGTAATCTTTCTCGTAGGGTTCGAAGTGGATATCTGAGGCGCCCTGTTTGATTGCGTCCAGCAATACTTTGTTGATGAAGCGTACGATCGGGGTGTCATCAACGGCGCTGCTGTCAGCCTCTTCATCGTCAGGCTGGGTACCATCGACCGTTTCAATGTCGTATTCCCCGTCGCCCTCAAGTCCGTCCATGTCGCCCGATAAGGAGTTTTCCTCATCGACGAGGCCGGCAAGTAATTTCGAGAGGGACTTCTCATCAACTAAAACTGCATCTGTACTGACGCCGGTGGCAAACTTTATCTCGTCGAGAGCGGCGAGATTGGTTGGGTCCGAAAGACCTACGAACAACCGGTTACCGCGACGGAACAAGGGCACCGCGTGGTGCTTGGTCATTAAGTCTACCGAGACCAGTTTGTCGGGGAGTGCGTGCCGATCGATAGCGCCAGCGTCGAGTAATGGGACACCGAATTCTTGTGCCGATGCCTCTGCGACAGCGACAGCATCAATACCGAATGTGTCGACTAAGTAGCGGGTGAGGCCGATTTTATTCTTCGCCGATTCGCGATTAGCTTGCTGTGCCTGCTCCGCCGTGATGAGGCCATCGGCCACAAGGCGACCGGCAAGTCCGGTAATTCTGGTGGTAGCCACGTTAGCGCTGATGTTCATAGGTATTCATGGTTTCAACGAATACCGCAGACTAGCAAACCCTAGGGAACTGTGCATCGGGATTTGGTGGTCGTTAGTCATCGTCTAGGGGGAAGTCAAATGACTCGAAAGGAAACAGGTACTCTGCCTCCTGTTGTATCCGTGATGATTCGGGGCGGTCCTCAAGCCAATAATTTGCCCAGACCAACCCCTGATACAGTTGTGCGGTGGGATATCTATAGCGTGCTTGATTCGCCCAGGAGCGAAACATGGCAAGTGCTGTGGTATTACCGGTTTCAACACCGGCATTAAACAGTTGGCGATGGAACTCAAAGTCGTAGTTCGTTTTTAACAGCAGTGGATGCCCAACCCATGTCAGTAGGTTGCTATGCTCATAGGGGTCTTGTCGGTAATGCCACAGAACTGTGTTGGTAAAGAGACCGTGTGCGCTCAGTCCGATACAGAGAATACCTGCGGTCAAGAGAGTGGATCTTTTGACTGTGTGCATCACGAGGCTATCGGTATTGAAAACAATTAGGCGCGCGTTTCTGGCAAGTAATCCGGCTGCGATGGCTAGCAGTAGGCAGTGAACTAAGGATTGCCAAAGTGGCAGTTCGGTATTGCTGTGCATGAGTAGTGGTAAGGCAATAACGAGTGCGGGGTAGCGATAGGCGTTACTGCGGTCTCTAAGGTAAAAGGCATAGATGAGTACAACGAGGATGGCAGACATCGGCAGTAACCAGCCTGTTTGCACCCACCAGAACAACAACTCATTGTGGGGATGCGCCACTCTGTTGGCAGGCAAATAGCTGATGCTCTCCGGGTTGGCTTGGTAAAGCTCGGCGGCTTTTTCACGATATGAGCGCTCAAATGAACCCGCTCCATGGCCTGCATGAGGTTGCTCTGAAATTAACGACAGGGATACGCGATAGATTTCCCATCGCGCAGTTTCAGTGTTGAGTTTGTCGTGTACGCGGGTTGTGACTGGGCTATTCAGTACGATGATGAAGACGCCGACAATGACCCCCAGAGTAGTTGCTGCTATCCAGTACCGCTTTTTTGCAGGCGTTCTCTTTGCACTCAAGCTCAGCCAAACGGTAACGATAGTGAAGACACAAGCTGTGCTGATCCACCCAATTCTTGATCCTGCCGCCGTGAGAACGGCAACCATCACGACAACGGCGATATGAATCCAATAGCCTGTTATTGACGGCGGTTTTTGATTGACAGGCTCTTGCGCAATGAGACTGCCGGCTGCGCCATAACTTGCCGCCAAAAATGAACAGAGTACATTGACTTGCTGGAATACGCCGGTTGGTACACGCTGCGAGTCCAATTCAGCATTTTTGTAGAGACCTGCATCGAGGTTAATGCCGAATAGCTGCACAATACCGGCGCTTGCTTGCACAGCACCACAGATGGTTATGCATGTCAGAAGTAATGTGGCGGACTGATCGTCAACTCTCGCGACTCGGTCGGTGACGAGTGCACAAATCAACAAAACCCCAAGAGCGTCAAGGGTCACGCTTGACCAACCCGACCAAAAGACGGTGATCAAAAGGACCACTGCTAAGGCTAAAACAGGAAGTGTGGCGGGAGCGATAGAGATCCCCCGTCTGCTCACTGCGCTGGCAGTGTGCAGAGCTAGGGCGCCCACAATGGCTAATGTTATGAGGTTGAAGGGTAGTACTGTGCCCCAGCCGCCCAGGTTTGGAAATGGCAATTGCCAGCAGAGAGCCGCGACGGCAACCGCTCCGGGGAAGCGATGGGGATTATTTGTATCTCTTTGAACAGCTAACACAAGGGTTAACTACCAATCAGCGCACAAGTCTTGGTCCTGCGCACTGATTGGAGCTATGTCGCCTTGAATGATCTTTGGTTTACGAGTCGCAAGCTCCGGCGTTGACACAAGTACCAGCAACGGTCCACGAGAGGGATCCGCTGCCAAGACTGGGTGTGAGTTGTATCGTTAGCGATCCAGCGTCGGCCGACGCGGTCGCATCAATTACGCCTGCTGCGCTCACGGTGAGTGTGTCGATGTATGAATTCGAAGTGTCTGCTGCCGGCACGCCAGAACCCGCAGCTCCGGCGCTGCAGTCGGTCTCACCTTTTTGTAAACATAGTGCAACCGCTGTTTTATAACCCTGAACTACACTTACAACGTTCGCGAACTTCGCTCTCTCAGTGTAATCCTGATAAGCCGGCAACGCCACTGCCGCCAAAATGCCAATGATCGCAATAACGATCATGAGTTCGATAAGTGTGAAGCCTTGTTGTTTAGTCTGAATCATGACACTACTCCTGGTCGTGAGGGT